>JAIVWD010000280.1:0-4773 GCA_049190315.1 Deltaproteobacteria bacterium
TATTTTTGAAATCTAATCAATCTTCTTTTAACCTATCCTAAAAGATATTTCCAGGCAGGAATAATCTCAACTGTTTTATTGCCCTCTTTCAGGATTTTTTCTTCATCTAAAGTGATAATTTTTCCGGTTCCAAGGCCAAGTTCTTCCATTGCACAAAGAAGTGATGTTATTTCACGGCTTCTGGTTTTTGCATCTTTCATGGCCAAAGATACCTGAACAAGGTTTTTATTATATTCCTTATCTATCCAGACAAAATCAACCTCATGTCTTTTGGCAGTTCTGTAATAGTAAATTTCGTCTGAATGCCTTCTGAGATGAAGAAATATCATATTTTCCAGCTTGTGGCCCTTATCCGCCATGATCTTCGGTGAAACAGAATCAGCCATGGAATGATCTATGCAGTATATTTTTTTTGCATTTGCGTTCTGTTTTGAAACAGAAGGGCTGAATATCGGCACTGAAAAAAGAAAATATGCATCCTCAAACCAGTTGATGCAGGATGACACAAAGTTTTTACTCACTTTATACCCAAGTGATTTGAGATAATCGGTAATTCTGTTTATTGAATAAAGAGATGATATTGAACCGATTAAGCGGTGACCGGCCTGAATAACTGCCTGGGGATGTATTGCCTCAAATCTGCTTATAATATCACGATGCAGAATTGTTTTGTAGTATTCCTGAAGAATCATAATGCGTATTTTATCATTAACATTCCTGACTTCAGGGAACCCTCCCTTAATGAAATACTCGTCAAAAACTTTTTTTATCAACAGCCTGTTCTTTGAAGTAAGCCGCCTGTAATCTATCTTTCTAAAGTCAAGAAACTCCTTAAAAGAAAACGGAAAAAGCTCCCATGTCAGGGATCTTCCCCGCATTTGGGTCGCAATTTCCGTTGAAAGCATTTTTGAGGAAGAACCGCTGAGAAATACACAGCAATTTTCAGTTCTTAAAATACGGTCAACAAAAGGCTCCCAGTTTTCAACTTCCTGTATTTCATCAAAAAAGCAAAAGACCTCTTCTGTTCCCTTCTTTTCAGGATAAAGAGAGTAATATGCTTCAAGCACCAGTGGAAGGTTTCTGCGCCTGATTTCATTTAAACGGTCATCAAATAAATTCAGATATAAAATATTTTCCTGTTTAACGCCCTTTGCTTTAAGGGCAGCAATGATCTGATAAAGCAGAGTTGATTTTCCGCAACGCCTCACACCTGTGCATACAAATGCCTTCCCTTTTATGAACTCATACTCAAGATGCCTTTTTATACCTGTATTAAGTTTTTCTTCCTGAAAATCGAGTATTATTTCTTTCAATGTTTCAAGCACGACACCCTCCGTTAATATTGATGGGTTTGCAGGCCACTTCAGTCAATAATCGGTAAAACTTATTACCGGTTTGCATACAAATTGTCAATATTAATTTCCGATAAGCTGTTCTGTCAAAAAAACGGAATCTTTTTACCAGTGTTTCTGGTATAAGTTCAGGCCATGAGCGTTTGTTCTGTTTTTCCCCTTTGCAGTTGAGAGGACGGCAAGGGGGTGTGGGAAATTACTACCGCACAGAAGAGTAAAAATCAATATGACACCTGAAAACCTGAAAAAGAAACTTGACATACGGTTTTAAAAAGATAGCCTAATAACCTCATAAATCGCTCAACTTAGTTAACGTACAGAGGAAAGAGAGATGAATTTTCAGGAGGTTATACTATCGTTACAGAAATTCTGGGCGCGTAAGGGATGTGTGCTGGTTCAACCATATGATATTGAGGTTGGTGCTGGAACATTTCATCCGGCAACCCTATTAAAGGTACTTGGCCCTGAACCCTGGAATGTGGCTTATGTTCAGCCTTCAAGGCGTCCCACAGATGGCCGTTATGGTGAAAATCCAAACAGACTGCAACATTACTATCAGTTTCAGGTAATACTCAAACCTTCTCCCATAGATGTTCAGAAGCAGTACTTGCAGAGCCTGAAGGCACTTGGAATAAACAGCCTTGAGCATGATATCAGATTCGTTGAGGATGACTGGGAGTCACCCACATTAGGGGCCTCCGGTCTTGGCTGGGAAGTATGGCTGGATGGCATGGAAATTACTCAATTTACATATTTTCAGATGGCAGGCAGTATCGAACTGCATCCTGTATCCGTGGAAATTACTTATGGTCTTGAACGCATCTCCATGTACTTGCAGGGTGTGGATAACGTCTATGATTTGCAATGGAACAACAATATAACTTATGGAGATGTTTATCACCAGCAGGAGATCGAGCAGTCAACATATAATTTTGAGCTGGCGGATGTTGATATGCTGCTTGATCTTTTCAATAAATACGAGGCTGAAGCTAAACGTATTATTAAGGAAAAACTCGTTATTCCTGCCTACGAATACTGCTTAAAGTGTTCACATACCTTTAATATACTTGACGCTCGCGGAGCAATAAGCGTTACAGAGAGAACCGGTTATATCGCACGTATTAGAAACCTTGCAAGAGCTTGCGCAGAACAATATCTGGCACAAAGAGAAGCCAAAGGGTTTCCTAACCTTAACATGAAATAAGGTAACTGCTCAGGTTCACGGTTCAAGGGTTCACGGTTCAAGGTTAAAGAGCAATGAAGATTGAACGGTAGCGAACTCTATGTCGCCTTGGATTAAGAGTACATATCGCAGGGAGAATTCAAAGATGTCTACGAGCAGGCCATACGAACACGTGCTGCGGTTCGTGGATTTACCCGCTTGCCATGCGGGATCTGAAATATATGAAGAAATCAAGACAACCAACCGTGAACTTTGAACCGTGAACCTAACAACCTGAGTAGTTACCATTTTGGAATCATTAAATCGTGAGACCTTTGGAAATTGAGCGTTTTTCAAAGGTCTCAAAAATAGAGGCGGATATGGACAGTCTATTACTTGAAATAGGTACTGAAGAAATTCCGGCAGGTTATATAGAGCCGGCATTGAATGCATTGTCAGCTATGCTTTTAAAGAAGTTGGCGGATGGACGTATTGAACATGGAACTGCTGAGACTTTTGGAACACCAAGAAGACTTGTTCTTGAAGTAAAAAATGTTTCAGGCAGGCAGAGACCTCTTACAACTGAGGTGACAGGGCCTCCCGCAAGAATAGGATTTGATGAACAGGGTAATCCCACCATAGCGGCAGAAAAATTTGCTGAAAAGGTCGGTGTTTCAGTTAAAGATATAATAATCAAGGAGACGAAGAAGGGCGCTTATTTATGCGCAAAAAAGGTAGAACATGGTTTGAAAACCGGACTTCTTCTAAAAAGCATACTTCCTGATGTGATTACGGCTATACCTTTTCCCAAAACTATGAGATGGGCGGACATGTCTGTTGAATTTGCGAGGCCAATTCATACCATACTTGCTCTTTTGGGGAATAAAATAATTCCTTTTATAGTGGGGAATATTAAAAGCAGCAGATACACATTAGGTCACAGTTTTATGCAACCCGGCAGAATAAAGATTTCTAATCCGGATGAATACATAAAAACGCTGGATTCAGCTTATGTGATGGTGGATTCAAAAAAACGAAGGGAAATTATTGAAAGCGAGACGGCAAAAGTTGCAGAGAGCCTGAATGGCAGGGTGCTGCAGGATGATGAACTCGTGGATATTGTAACCAACCTTGTTGAATACCCGGCAGTCGTTGCAGGAAAGTTTGATACAAAGTTTCTTGAGCTTCCTGATGAGGTTTTGATTACTGCTATGCGTGAGCATCAGAAATATTTTAGTGTGGTTGATAAAAAAGGCAAGCTCATGTCCTGTTTTATTAGCGTTAATAATACGCGTGCAAAGGATATGTCGCTTGTTGCAAAAGGGCATGAAAGAGTGCTCAGGGCCCGCCTGGAAGATGCCCGGTTCTTTTACAGGAGTGATTCAAATTCCTCTTTTGAGGACTGGATAGAAAAACTAAAAAGAGTTCTTTTTCAGGCCAGCCTGGGATCAATGTATGAAAAGGTAATACGAGTCAAAAAAACAGCCGAATATCTGGCAGATGAAATTTCGCATGATTCTGATTTAAATCAACACAAGCCTGATCTTAAAGAACATGCTGGAAAAGCTGCTTTGATGTGCAAGGCTGATCTTGTGAGCCAGGTAGTAGTTGAATTCCCTAAATTGCAGGGCGTTATGGGAAGAATTTATGCTCTGAATGCCGGAGAACCTGATGATGTTGCATATGCAATTGAGGAGCATTACCGACCCAGCTATTCCGGCGGGCCGCTTCCGGAAACGCTTACAGGTTCTATTCTCAGTATTGCCGACAAAATTGATTCCATATGCGGATGTTTTGTTGCCGGACTAATTCCGACAGGGGCTTCTGATCCTTATGCACTTCGGAGGCAGGGCATAGGCATAGTTCAGATTATGCTTAGCAAGAATTTCTCTTTTTCCCTAATTGAGATGATAAAAAAGAGTATGAAACTTTTTGGCCAAAAAAGCGATCAGGAGTTTAAGAAAAATGTTGCAGATGTTTACTCTTTTCTGAAAAATCGTATTGCCCATCTTCTTGTTGAAGAGGGATTTACAAAAGATATTATATCAGCGGTAATAAGTGTCTCAGCAGATCATGTGCCGAATATATGGAGCAGAACCAAGGCGTTAGAAAAGCTTAAGACCAAGCCGGACTTTGAGCCATTGTCTATTGCTTTCAAGCGCGTGGTTAATATAATAAAAAAAGCCGAACTCCCCAAAAGCAAAGACGTTGATGAAAATCTGTTTCAGGATAAATGCGAGACAGCTCTTTTTGAAGCCT
>JAIVWD010000281.1:0-4766 GCA_049190315.1 Deltaproteobacteria bacterium
CAGCGAATGCCACGGAATGCCTCATTCAAAAATGATGATGCAGGATACAGCCAAGTGCGGCGATTGCCATGGCATAGCTCATAATTTACCTGTAAATTAGTTAATTCCGATGATAACTAATGTCTTCTACATAATATGGTAGAGGATGAAAGTTATTAAAAGCGTTATTTATAATAGATACAGCCGAATCACCTTTAGTGTGGTTCGGCTGTTGTTTTTTGAATGCAAGATTTTGTAATTCTGTATGGCAGGCGTTTCTCCTGGTTCCCCGGTACATTGAGGAACCAGGAGAAAGAGTGATTTGGAGAGAAAAGGCTCTATTGGCCTACTGATCTTTTTCAGAGTGGCATGTAAAACAACCAGTGCCGTCGGCACCACCACCACCAGCGACCATGCCGGTATAACTCCAACGGAGCATATCGTTGTTAGGACTGCCGTGCGCTCTGTGGCAAGACAGACACATAACCATATCAGTACCTGGGGTTACGGTACCGCTCACTGCGGTAAGACTTGGCCTGGCTACGGGAACATTAGGATCGTAAGCAGTATAAGCAGCGTACTCTCCAGTAATTGGCAGGGCCGCATCAGATGGATGTCGAATCCAGTTATTGCCATCTTTCTGAACATGGAAATTGCCGTGACAGCCTATACAATATCCAGTCATGGTATTAGCAGTCGCAGTAGTACTTCCAAGATACTCGTTATGAGCGGTAGGGGTAGGAGCGAACTCCCATCTACTATCTTCAATACCGTGAACACCATCTCCAGAATCATGTCCGGAAAGGAATCTGAAGTAACCATTTACTGCTAAAGCAGGAGCGCCTTCAGCCTGTTGAGGAGCGTGGTGTTTAGGCTCAAGGTGACAGCCTTCGCATCCAGTATCGACCGATGTTGTGGTAAACAGAGAGGTGTGGCAATTATCTTCGATACCGCAACTAACTCTGTTACCAGGTGCTGCACTTAATAAGCTATCAGCAGACATACTAGGAATTCCCTTTACATTGTGACCTTTTGCTCCGTTCGTAGTAGCCCAATAAAAATTACCACCAGCCAAGGTATTTGCATAGTTTGGTTCAGTCGTACTAAAGACAAAAGGACGGCTGCCTTCAATATTGGTTCCAGTATGGCAACCCACGCAGCTACCCCTTGTCAGGTAGGGATTCGGACCGGTGCCGTCTATCGTAGTGTTAAAAATCATGTTGTTGCCATCCTGGCTGTTGTGCATTGTATGGCAGTCAGCGCACGGACCGGTTACTTTTGCATAAGCTATCCCCCCTCCACAAAGGAGCAGGGATATCGTCATTGCCAAACTCCACGATAATATTTTTTTTCTTTTCATAAACATAGTTTCCTCCTTTTTTTTAATCCGCGGATTATGCAGATTATTGTTTTGTGAGTTGTCGGGTTTAATTACCCGAACTTTTATTGATTTAAAAAGCAAGTGTTGTGCCAAATAAGAAGCAACTGTTGCACCTGATAATATTTATTTTAGCAAAAGTTGTTAATATGCTGTAATTATTGATTATCAGAATAGATATTCTATTTCATGCTCTATTTATAAAATAATTACAAAATCCGATTTTACGGGAAAAAATTACAAAAATTGCTAATAAAAAATTACAAAAATTGTAAAAGTTCACCACGGAATTAGCTATTGATTATTTCAGATAATTATGCGAGGTTAGACTGTTCAGATATTATATGTAATCAAGAGAAATTAGAGACTTACTGACAATGTGCACCCTTAAAGTCACCGGCATCGGCAAATACTTTTCCACAACACTTTTGTTTAAAGATATCTCCTTTGAATTGAACTCAGGCGATGTTGTGGCAATTACCGGCTGGAACGGGTCCGGGAAAAGCACCATGCTGCGTATTATTTCCGGTCTTGTCAGGCCTTCGGCAGGTCAGGTTGAAATGTTTTGCGATAATAAGTCCATACCCAAAAAATCCAGGCGGCAATATGTCGGTATGGTTGCGCCGGCGCTGGCTTTGTATGATGAATTAACCGCTCTTGAAAACATGGAGTTTTTTTGCAGGGTCAGGGGTGTTGCCTATGATCGCAAGAGCTGCTTCAATATTCTGGAAAGGGTTGATCTGGTTAAGTACGCTGAAAAAATATGCGGAACTTTTTCATCCGGAATGAAGCAGCGCCTGAAACTTGTTCAGGCGCTTATTCACAATCCTCCCTTTTTATTATTGGATGAGCCGGGATGTAACCTTGACAGCAGAGGAATAAAAAGTGTAAAAAATATTATTTCAGATCAACGGACTTGCGGAATTACCGTAATTGCATCCAACGAAAAGCGGGAGGTGGATTACGCAGACAGTATCGTCAACCTATCTGAGTGAAGCCGTTGCTATCTGGCTTCGTGATTTACGCAGCGAATTCAGAACACGTTATGCGGTGAATTCAATCCTGATGTTTGCTTTGACCACTCTTGTGGCCGTAAGTTTTTCAATAGGCTCTTTCCGCATCGAGGAATCGGAAAGACCTTTTTTATACGCGGTGCTGCTGTGGATAATACTGGTCTTTTCCGCGCTTTCAGGCCTTTCCCGTTCCTTTGTCAAAGAACAGGAATCGGGCACGATGGATATTTTGAAGCTTTCGGCCCGGCCCCAGGCGGTCTTTCTTGGAAAGCTGTTTTTTAATTTGACCATGTTAGGCGTTCTGGAGTTGATTATTGTGCCGGCATTTATTCTATTGATGGGATATAAAATCAAATTTCCAGGCTGTTTTGTAGCCATGATGGTTACCGGCGGCCTTGGCCTTGGCGCCGGAACTACATTGGTGGCAGCTATGATCGCACAGGCCGATGCGCGCGGCGCTCTGTTTTCGGCCCTGTCCTTTCCGCTTCTTCTCCCTCTTATAATTACCGCTATTAAAGGGAGTGAAAGGGCTGCCTACGGCATAAGTGCAGCCGGCTGGCCGGAAGTTAAAATCGCCGCGGCTTATGCTGTTATTATGATTACTATCTCTTTGTTGCTGTTTCCACTGATCTGGGAAGAATAAAGGTTATGATTTACAAAATTTTACTGACAATCTGGATGAATCTTATAATCGCCGCTGTTTTTTTGTACGTTGAACCGGCCGCGGGCTTTCCAGGCGAGGTATCCCGCATTCTGTTTTTTCATGTTCCCATGGCATGGGTGGCTACACTGGCCTTTTTGTTATCCATGATAGCGAGCAGCGTATATTTAATCACGCGAAAGGTAAATGCAGACTTTTTGGCGCAATCATCTGCTGAACTGGGTTTCCTGTTTTGCTTTCTTGCCACGGTAACCGGTTCAATATTCGCCAAAGCTACCTGGGGCTCATTCTGGAACTGGGATCCGCGGCAAACCTCTATTGTTATGCTCCTGATGATCTATGGCGCCTATTTTGTCCTCAGGTCCGCAGTGCCTGATTATGAAAAAAGACGTGTGTTTGCCGGAGTGTACTCGATTCTTGCTTTTTGCACAGTGCCGTTTCTGGTTTTTGTCGTGCCCAGGATCACGACGTCTTTACATCCTGAAGACACATTAAATCCTGCAAGTCCCGGCATGGACATAAAAACCCTGATATTTTTTCTGGGATCATTATGCGCATACACGGGATTATTTGTCTGGATGCTCCGGTTAAAAGTGCGTATGCTGAGAATAATGGATAGGGAGCAGAGAGCATTTCGTTCCAATTTTTAACCTAAATTGAGCGATTTTTTACTCGACCTGCACCAATCTCTTGAGCATCAAGGACTTGCGAAAAGTCTCGACATATCCATTGGTATGCCTACGATTTTCGCAAACCTTGCTGCATCAAGATCTTGGCACATTTCTTCGCAAAAAATCGTTCAACTTAGGTTTAATTCAAAACTTGACACTTAAGAAAGGAAAAGGATAAATGGAAAATGGTCTGGGTTTTGTAGCGGCTGTTAATCTTATTATATGGGCAGGCATTACGTTATATCTATTTGTCCTGGACCGCAGGCTAAAGAAGCTGGAACAGAGGTCGGGGATGGATGTACATTATGAAAAATAAAGCTTACATAATCGGAGCCGTTATTATAGCTTTTGCGATGTTTATGGCCATGCGTTCATTTAAATCCACCCTTACCGCATATGTCAGCGTTAGCGAGGCCAAGACAATCAAAACTGCTGTGCAGGTGGCCGGTGTAGTGGTCAAGGATTCCGTCCGATATGATTTGAAAAGCAATAACCTAATTTTTACACTTAGAGAAGATGGCGGAGATGAGATGTCGGTCGAATATAACGGCCCAAGTCCGGGAAATTTTAATGACGCCTCAAAAATTGTCGCCATAGGCAAATACGAACCAGCCAGACAGGTCTTTATGGCTGTGGAATTGCTGGTTAAGTGTCCCACTAAATATGAACAAAGGGTTAAAGGAGAGAATGAATAATTTCGGAGATATATTAATATGGTTGGCGCTTTTTGCCTTGTTTGTGTCATCTGCCGGTTACCTTGTGTTGTGCCGCAAAAAGGAGCATAAAGCGGCCCGAATGGCTGCCCGCATAGGTTTTGTCTCCTTTGCAGCTTTTATGACCATAGCATCGATCCATTTGATGATCCTGATACTCAACCATGATTTTACATACAGTTACATTGTCCAATATTCGTCCCGCGATCTTTCGTTGGAATATTTAATCAGTTCCTTTTGGGCAGGACAGGAAGGAAGCTTTCTTGTATGGGTATTGTTAGGGTCGTGGCTTGGCCTGCTGCTTATGTTCAGAGCCCGAAAGATGGAGCAGCATGTCATGTTCATCTATAA
>JAIVWD010000282.1:0-4755 GCA_049190315.1 Deltaproteobacteria bacterium
CTTTTTCCAACACGCCGCTGCCCGACCAGGATTTTCATTATATCCTTGCCGACAAAAGGCATAATCCTTTGGAGATACAAGGGGCGTTCTATGTAAAATGGCATGTCTTTTATCACTGAGTTCTCTTTAGTATTCATATTTTTGTTTGATATAACATACAAACGAGCCTTGTCAAGAAAATCTATTGACTATACTAAACACTTTTTCGCTGAACGAATCATAGGTAAGAATCTACTTGATTATATGAGATAGTTGAGGTAAGTACATAATAATTGCAGGGGTGCCTGTCCGGCTGAGAAAATACCCTTTGAACCTGACCTGGATTATACCAGCGTAGGGAGCGGAAACTAAAATTTTGTTACGTTTTCATTTTCAAAGGGCCATATCTCCAGTAAGGAAGGTATTGGCCTTTTTTTAATTTACAGCATTGATATTAGTTCAACGTCTCGGAATTGTAATTTCTGTAACAATTTAGCCTTTTGAAAAAGAATCTGACAGGATAACAGGATAAACAAGATTTTATTTAAAGTGCACAAACAAAGCCAACTTTCATTGTAGTTAGCCAGTAAATCATAAAATATAATCACAACATGAATAAGGTGTGTATCAAGGTATAAGGATTTAGATTTGGATTAACAGAAAAAGTTTCGATAATTTAAATCCTGAATATCTTGTAAATCCTGTCCAAAAAAATAATATTTAAAAAAGCTAAAGTGTTACTAATTTCTCTCAAGGAGATAAGTCATGGGCGTTAGCAGGGTTCTGACCATCGCCGGATCGGATTCAGGCGGAGGAGCGGGGATACAGGCGGATTTGAAGACTATCACCGTCTTGGGCGGATTCGGGATGAGTGTCATAACTGCTTTGACCGCTCAAAATACTCTTGGCGTACAGGGGGTTTATGAAGTCCCGGAAGATTTTGTAGAAAAGCAGTTTGATTCCGTAGCCACAGATATAGGAATTGATGCAGCCAAAACCGGGATGCTGGCCAATTCCAAAATAATAAAAGTGGTTTCTAAAAAGCTGCGGCAATATGGAATAAACAAGCTCGTTGTAGATCCTGTAATGGTGGCAAAAGGAGGGGCTCCACTTATAGTAAATGAAGCAAAAAAATCCCTGATAGAAGAACTTTTGCCTTTAGCTCTTATAATTACACCAAACATTCCGGAAGCTGAAGAACTGGCTAAAATCAAGGTATCATCTATTGACGATATGAAAAAATCAGCCGAAATTATCTGCGGGTTAGGGGCAAAAAACGTAGTTGTAAAGGGTGGACATCTTGCCGGCAATCCCGTGGACATTTTGTATGATGGAAAAAACTTTCACGAGTTTACTTCTGAGAGGATAGATACGAAAAATACTCATGGTACTGGATGTACATTTTCTGCGGCCATTGCTACAAAGCTTGCCGAGGGAAAATCTGTTTTTGAAGCAGTAAAAACAGCAAAAGAATACACAACTGCCGCCATACGGTTTTCTCTGAATATAGGCGGCGGACATGGTCCGACAAACCACCTGGCCCATGTTCTGCAGGAAAGTGAACGATATAACTGTATTCAAAAACTTAAGGCTGCCCTGCAAAGATTAAATGCTGAAAAATGCGGAAATATTATTCCCGAAGTACAATCAAACCTGGGTTATGCCCTGCCCTATGCAAACAAGGCAGAAGACATTGCAGCCATACCGGGGCGAATTATCAGGATTGGAGAAGAGACCGGAACTTTCGGCGATCTCGCTTTTGGAGCTTCACGCCATATTGCCAGCATAATCCTGAGCGCCATGAAATATAATGCGGACTACCGATGCGCTATGAATATAAGGTTTTCCGAAGACATTATCAATATATGCATGTCATTGGGATTTGATGTGGATAATTTTGACCGATCTGATGAGCCTGATGATACAAAGTTTAAAGAGGGGTATTCTTTAAAATGGGGAATTGATTCCGTACTTTCAAAGAGGAATTCAATACCAGATATAATTTTTGACCGCGGTGATTTAGGCAAGGAGCCGATGATAAGAGTTATAGGTAAAAAGCCTGCCGAGGTTGTCGATAAGGTATTGAGTATATCAAAAAGGTTGAAAATTAAAGTGAGCTAAAGTGCCTAAAGTATATTAAAGTGCCTAAAGTTGAGGAATGCGCCTTTGGCGCTGACAATTTTAACTTTTTACCATACAACTTTGCTCACTTTATTTCCGGCTGAAGTTATAATCAAGCCCTGAAAATCTATAGCACGCCGAAGGCGTACCACAACTTTAGGCATTTTAGGCACTTTAGCTCACTTTAGGCACTTTTTTCATCTATACTATCAAATTAAAAAGGAGTGTAATAATATTATGGCATTAAATGAAGTTATAATCACCAGAGCAATAATAGACCGTTTTTCACAAAAATTTCTGGAATATACAGAGGTTGATACTGCAATCGTCGGCGGAGGCCCATCCGGACTTGTAGCAGCGTATTTTCTGGCAAAAGCCGGAAAAAAAGTAGCTCTTTATGAACGCAAGTTAAGTATAGGCGGCGGAATGTGGGGCGGCGGAATGATGTTTAACGAAATAGTGGTACAAAAAGAAGGCAAAGAAGTACTGGATATTTTTGATATAAAAACAAGAGAATATCAGCCGGGATATTTTACAGCAGACGCCGTTGAATCCATTAGCACGATATGCTCATATGCAACTAAGGCTGGGGCAAAAATCTTTAATTGTATGAGTGTGGAAGACGTTGTAATTCGGGAAAATCGTGTTATCGGCCTTGTCATTACATGGTCACCTGTGGAAATGGCGGGACTTCATGTTGACCCCCTTACGATTATGGCAAAAAATGTTGTTGAGGCAACAGGACATGCAACGGAAATACTTAATGTTATTGAGCGAAAAGCAGATATGAAGTTAAATACTGAAAGCGGGGGAGTAATGGGCGAACGGTCCATGTGGGCAGAGAAGGCAGAAAAACTGACAATTGAAAATACCAGAGAAATCTGCCCGGGCGTATATGTCGCAGGAATGTCGGCAAACGCCGCTTTTGGTGGCCCAAGAATGGGGCCAATCTTCGGAGGAATGCTTCTCTCAGGAAAGAAAGTAGCAGAGCTTATTATTGCAAAAGACTTAACACTTAAGTTTTTTGAAAAAAATTCTCTTTGAAAGACCTTGTTACAACTTTGTAAAACGGAGATATAAATTATGACTCAATTAGAAATGGCACGTAAAAATAAAATCTCAGAAGAAATGGAGATCTGTGCCGAATATGAAGGAGTTGACCCTGAATTCATTCGCAAGGGAGTTGAAGATGGTAATATAGTAGTAATAAGAAACAAAAAGCACAAATCCATTTCACCTCTCGCAATTGGCAAGGGTTTAAAAACAAAAGTCAACGCCAATATCGGAACGTCAAAAGACCGTACAGATGTTGACCAGGAACTCAAGAAGGTAAGAGTATCTATTGCCGCCGGAGCAGATACTATTATGGATCTCTCTACAGGCGGCGATATCAAAGCGATAAGAAAAGCAATTATCAAAGAATCATCATTGGTAATTGGAACAGTACCTATATATCAGGCGGCAGTTAAGATGCTGAATTCTAATAAAGCTATCGTTGAAATGACCGCTGAAGACATGTTCGGGGTCATAGAAGAAAATGGTGAAGACGGTGTAGATTTCATTACAGTTCATTGCGGAATAACAAAAAAAAGTATTGGCTGCCTTGAAATTGGAGGGCGTCATTTAGGCATTGTCAGCAGAGGAGGATCTTTTTTAGCTAATTGGATAAGATGTAACAAAAGAGAAAATCCTCTCTATGAACAATATGACAAGTTGCTCGAAATAGCTAAACGTTACGACATGGTCCTCAGTCTCGGCGATGGTTTGAGGCCGGGATGTATTGCCGATGCAACTGACAGAGCACAGATCGAAGAACTGATAACCCTTGGCGAACTTACAAAAAGAGCAAGAGATCAGGGTGTTCAGGTTATGATTGAAGGCCCCGGACATGTTCCAATCAGAGAAATTAAGGCTAATGTTGAGCTGGAAAAAAGTCTTTGTCAGGGAGCTCCATTCTATGTACTTGGTCCAATTCCCACAGACATAGCGCCTGGCTATGACCATATTACTGCCGCTATTGGAGGAGCCATTGCCGGATCAGCCGGCGCAGACTTCCTGTGTTATGTTACTCCGGCGGAGCATTTAAGACTACCTACTATAGAAGATGTAAAAGAAGGTATAATTGCTTCAAAAATTGCCGCACACATTGCAGACATCGCAAAGGGAGTTCCCGGCGCAATTGAAAAAGATTTACTCATGGCAAAATACAGAGATGAATTCAACTGGGAAGGTCAGGTAAACATTTCTATAGACCCTGAAAAAGTAAGGGCCTGTCTGGAAACCAGCGAAAGTGCCGGCAAAGAAGGCTGTACCATGTGTGGTGAGTTTTGTGCGATTAAACTGGGGAAAATAAATAGTTAGCGCCTCGCTACCTGCGAGGCCCGCCGCCCGGCTTTCAATTGCGGCATACATTTTTATTCGCTTTAGCCAGCCATTCCATTAATCTATTCCACCAGCTTTTCTTCTTGATAAGCTCACTTGAATTTTTGAGCGGTGATATTTTATTGTTCATAAAGAATTACCTGTTTTAACCGTAACTTCTCAATAAGTTCTGACACCAAACGTCATTCCCGTGAAAACGGGAATCCAGAAAATCCGAAAAAGCACTGGATTCCCGCCTTCGCGAGAATGACGATAAAAATTTTTAAAAAGTTG
>JAIVWD010000283.1:0-4695 GCA_049190315.1 Deltaproteobacteria bacterium
TCCTGCTCTCACTAAAGGAAAGCAAAGTCACCTTTATTAAAGAAATGCTTTTTCAGCATGCCATCCAATTATATCGAAAGCATAAATTAAGCCTGGGGAAAGCCGCAGAACTTGCTGGATATACCCGCCTGGAATTTATCCGGAAGCTTCAAGCGGAAAATGAGCCAATCTTTGATTACGATGAAGCGCTTATTGATGAAATGATTAACAGCGCTAAAACCACCCCGCATGTTGTTCAAGAGTTACATGTATGAAAAAGAGCACGGGTTGATTTCCACGGTAAAACCGTTACTGGATGAGATGATTCGTAAAGGGCGATGGTACAGTCAATTTGTTTATAAAGACTTTCTTAAGAAAATAGGAGAGTTATAGATAAGCCGATAAAGCAATAAAAAACAACATCTGCGTTCTCTGCATTTGAGCGAAGCTGGCAGTGAACTATTACAATCACCCTATTTATTAGTGAGGAAGGGTATTTCTGGCAAGGGCTCGCAAATGAAGCGGGAGGCGCGTATTTTGGAGCGATATGCGTTTTTTCGTACATTCTAATCTATTAGCAGAACCGTCACGCCATCTGAAAGTCTCTCCATGTGCCATTTCTAAGGCTGTCAAAAGAATAATGAAAGATAATTCAATGTGGAATCTTCCTTCTTTTTCAAAACTTTGATCAAGCTGTAAATGTGAAGGATGTCCCCAAGTTTCCTTGTACCTTTCGCCCTGCATCATGTGCCCCCGCATAAGCGACCAAAATCGTTTGACATTGATAAGAAATACCTGATATTATTTAAAGTTAATTATGTTGCGGGGAATAGGTGGGCCGTATCCTAATTATTGAGTATTTGCTATATATACAATAACCCGTTGGCAAGGTATTAACATATATTTCCATATGTTATTTCTTCTCAAAACTTAATATTTAAGATGCGACCCTATCCCTATCCTCCGTTTTTTAGGGCGCCTATTGCATGTCATGTTAGCCACAACAATCAATAAGAGAAATGACCGATGTCTGAAGAAAAATGGTTAGAACCACTATTAACCAATCATGGCAAGCTTTCCGATATTGTGGTCACAAATTACAATCCTAGGGAATTTCAGAGGCTCGGTGTCAAAGCTTGAATTGTGAATTAATGTTTGACAATTAAGCCACTGTCATTTAGCAAAATCAGTATGGGTAGAGCAAGCAGTACCCTGTTTTTGAACGTTCAGGGCCGGGCCTGAGTTCCCTGTACAAATTCTTTGCTTCCTGATGAATAAGAGCTTTTCAAACCTTTGATGTTGGCTGTGCGGGTGAAAAAGGTCTTCAGGACATCGGGGGCCTATAGTTGACCGGCCATACGGTAAAGAAGAGCCAGACCCGCGTAGTTGGTGTTATTCTTTTTTTCCCTTCAATTTATTTAAGAATTCAGCGGCCTTGATTATTTCGACTTCCTTGTATCGTTTGAGTTTCAAAAGATGAGAATCACCACTGATTATTATCCGTGCTGCACCGTCGATAGCCATGTTAATAAAAAGATTATCCGTCGGATCCTCGGATATGGGGGATTCATAGGAAACTACAGCTATATTTCTGCCTACGCTTTTAATATCCGATACGATCCTGAGAACTTCCCCTGCATCCATATGGAACTTGCCTGAAAGGATTCTCACTAATTCCGTCATTGACTCAGTACAATAGAGAAGTTCGTAATTTTCGGATCGGGCAAACTTGATTACCTTACGCGGTGTACCCTTCCAAAGGTATCCGGAAATGAGAACATTAGTGTCAATAACAACCGGAACCTTCACCTGACTCCTCTTGCATCATGAACAATTCTTTCCACTTGCTTCATTGTCAAAGGTTTAATTCCTTTCTTTTTTACGACACTATCCATAGCGTCAAAAACATTCTCTTCATCAGCGGCCGGGAAAACGATGACTTCAACTCTGCTACCGGGTGGAAAGGGCAGGGATTTAAGGATCAGACTTTTATCCGATGCCACTTCTGCAAATTTCTTAATTGCTTTCATATACATGCCTCTCGCAAGATTTACTTTTAAAACATTTCTTTAATAATTAGTACGATAAAGATAAAAGAAGCTGTCTGTCAATAAAAAATTAGTACTTCCGGAAGACAAAAAGGGGGGCACTCCTCGGAAAACGACCGTTTACGATACACAATTTCACCTGATGCCAGAAAAGAAGTCCTAAAGCGCCTGTTAAAGCTAAACCACGAAATCCACGAACAGGAAGTCAAAGCCGGCCAGCACGCAAAAGGAAAAAGAAACAAAAAGCCGATGTACCAGGACGGATGAAGTTGTTTTAAAAAACACATAATTTGTTTTTTTTATCCTAATTCGAGATAGTTTGTGGTATATGCTGTAAAAAATACAGATTTCAGGCCGTATATTAGGGTCTTACTTATTAATTATTCAAAACAAATAGTAACTTCTCAAAAAGTTCCGGTCAAAAAGTTCCGGCAACTTTTTAAAAATTTTTATCGTCATTCTCGCGAAAGCGGGAATCCAGTGCTTTTTCGGATTTTCTGGATTCCCGTTTTCACGGGAATGACGTTTGGTGCGAGAACTTATTGAGAAGTTACCAATTTAACCCTTTTACCTAAATTGAGCGATTTTTTAATCGACCTGCACCAATCTCTTGCGCATCAAGGACTTGCGAAAAGTCTCGACATATCCATTGGTATGCCTCCGATTTTCGCAAACCTTGCTGCATCAAGATCTTGGCACATTTCTTCGCAAAAAATCGCTCAACTTAGGTTTTAACAAAAAATCAAGTTTTCTTTGTTACCAACCAGCAAGATAAATGTCAAGTTTTTTTATAATTTACAATAACTGTAAAATGTTATATGCTCTTGTTTTAGTTATCAATTTTCGCATATTATAAAAACCTGCCACTGACACCCTGATCCCTGGCCCCCGATCCCTGATCCCCGCTCCTACACAATTCTTTTAAAAGATTTTTCAAGAGATTCTAAAGTCCAGCTTATCCAGACTGGACGTCCGTGAGGGCAATGTGACGGGTTTTCGCATTCATCGAGCTGCGCAAGCAGTGCCGTTATCTGTTTATCCAAAAGCCGCTGATTCGCTCTAATTGCTCCATGGCAGGCAATAAGCATCAGGCATTGATCAATTGTCTTCTCCAGACCTTGAGTTAAACCGGATTCCAGCATTTTCTCCGCAATTTCCAGAACAATCGGCTTAATCTCCCTGTCTGCAAGAATAGCAGGAACCGACTTAACCACAAAAGTCGTTCCGCCAAAGGGCTCAATTTCAAGTCCAAGCTTTTTCAGATCCGGAATAAGTTTCTCAAGCATGTGTGCTTCTCTATGTCCAATATCAATGGTTTCCGGCATCAAGAGTTTCTGAACTTCTATTTTTGAATTCATGGAAAGTTTTTTCAGATGCTCAAAAAGAACCCGCTCATGCGCTGCATGCTGATCAATAAGCACCAGCTCTTCATCAGATTCGCATAGTATATATGTATCATGAAACTGGCCAACTACCCTTAAATCACTAAAACGCTTTTCCTCCCAGAGACTTTTTTGCGTAGCAGAAAAATCAGGAATATCTTTGATGGATTTGCTGTACCGGGCAACAGGCTCTGAAACAAAAAAAGGCTTTTGTCCGGAAAAATTTTCCGCACTCCATTTTGGCCGGTCAGCTATACTCAATGTTTCTGATACAGCTTCTATCAATGTTTTATTAACTTCCTTCTGCTGTGCTAACCGAACTTCGTGTTTTGTTGGGTGAACATTTACGTCCACCTGATCATATGGAACCTTTATAAAAAGTACTGCAACAGGGAACTGACCCTTGATCAATCTTCCGGCATATCCTTCAAAAAGTGCGTGCTGTATTCCTGTGTCTCGAACAACTCTGCCGTTTATATATATATAGATTCCCCTGGAAGTTTTTCGTGAAATCCGGCGAGATGAAATCCATCCTTCACCGGAAACAAACTTGTCTTCAAATTTGATTCTTAAAAGATCATTTCTCATATCATTTCCGACAACATCCAGGACCCTGTTAAACGGATCAGGCGATGAGTACCAGTTTTTAACTGTTTTTCCATTGTGATATAGTTTGAACTGGACATCAGGCCATCCCAATGCAATATTCGCAACGGTTTCTACAATATGCCCCATTTCTGTTTTTACTGTCTTTAAGAATTTCCGTCTGGCAGGAGTATTGAAGAAAAGATGCCTCGCAGTTATCATTGTGCCCATTGGAGCACCAATTTCAGCAACCTTTTTTATTGTTCCTCCCTCTACAAAGACCTCTGTGCCGACTTCGGATATTTCATCTTTTGTGATAAGAGAAAATTTGGAAACAGAGGCAATGCTGGGAAGCGCTTCACCTCTAAAGCCAAGTGTATTTATAGAAAATAAATCCCTGTCCTTATAGATTTTACTGGTTGCATAGCGTTCCAGGGAAAGGAGTGCATCATCATGGTTCATTCCAATGCCATTGTCAGAAACCCGCATCAGAGACAAACCGCCGTTTGCAATCTCGATTATAACTCTTGTACTGCCTGCGTCCAGTGAATTTTCTACGAGTTCTTTGACAACTGAACAAGGGCGTTCCACGACTTCGCCGGCAGCTATTTTATTGGAAAGAATCTCGGGAAGTATTTTTATTTTGGACACGTTTAGCCAACATTTCTCATGAACAGAAATTTACAAACTCGTATCACTTC
>JAIVWD010000284.1:0-4668 GCA_049190315.1 Deltaproteobacteria bacterium
GGAAAATGGCCTGTCATACAGCAGGCTCATCAGCGGCCTTCAAAACGCAGGTGTCAGCCTGGACAGAAAGGTGCTCGCGGATATAGCTGTCAGGGATCCGGATGCCTTTTCTCAGTTGGTCAGTTTGGCTCAGGCATAGGGCATTTATTTTACTCAGTTGAGGCAGTTTCAAAATGTTCAATTTTGTTCAAGAGCAAGGAAGGCGAAAATTTTAACCACAGGAATACATTGAGTATTTCGAGGATTAAAATTTGAGCCTGACGCAGATATTGGGCAAAAGGGGACGTTTTGAAATTGGCTCATCCTTATTGGGTTACTTCCATGCAACATAATACATAATCTTCTGAGTTTTCAATAAGATATTTTCTTATATCAGGGATAATTGAAACAGGCAGCAACCGAAGTGACTTCGTGCAGGCAATATATTTAGATTCAGATAGAATTCTGAAAACGACCTGTTTTAGCTTTGACCGTGTTGAATCTGTCCATTTATCGACTTTTGGATCAACTTGAGCGCATGTTTCAAGGAAGTCTTTCCAATCTTTAATAGAAATATTTTTCGTAAATGTCCGCCAGTACTCTCTGAGTGTTTTATCCATAAAGTCGCCAAGCAAACGGCTATGTTTAATAGAAGCCGCAAGGATAGCCTGAACAGCAATATCCATAGAACCTTTATCAACAATCTCCCACAATTTGGGTGTCATGAGAGACAAACGATTCTTTATCAGTCTTGCCTGGCGCATTGCCGTATCAGGTCTGTGCTTTTGCAAAACATTTTCAATTACAATAGCTTGATGCCATTCACCCGAATCAGCATTATTAAGGAGTAGACGGGCAATTTTTCGGCTTTCCCTGATAAGAAGAGAACCTGCGACAATTTCACCGTTATATATTATCTTATCATTAAATTTTTGCATAAATATCGTATGAGTTATCTCTATATTCGACGTTCAAAAAAAATTTATTCTGCCGTTCAATTCATAAACATTTTATTTTGGGTGGCAACGGATGTGGTATGGCAGAATCAATATTTTCAAGCGCTTCCCAGCGAAGGTAGGCTGCTTTGATTTCATCTTCCACTTCAGTGAGATGTGCCTGGGCACTTGCAATCTCTTCTTTTCCCTTTTTGTAAAACATGGGATCGGACATGATCGCATACAGTTCCTTTTGCTCAGCTTCAAAGGTGTCGATCTTAAGGGGCAGCTCTTTAAGTTCCCGCTTTTCCTTAAATCCTAACTTGCGCTCCTTCGAGCGACTGGTTTCAGGCCCGTGTTTATTGCAAGACTTTTTTGCCGGCAAACGCTCCTGTTCGGGCTGCGGTCTTTGAATCAGCCAGTCATCGTAACCACCGGCATATTCGTTCACCTGGCCTTGACCCTCAAAGACCAGCGTGCTTGTAACCACATTGTTCAAAAAAGCCCGATCATGGCTTACAAGTAAAAGGGTCCCCTGGTACTCTAAAAGAAGTTTCTCTAAAAGTTCCAGGGTTTCCGCATCGAGGTCGTTGGTGGGCTCATCCAGCACAAGAACATTAGCCGGCCTTGTAAAAAGCTTTGCCAGCAGCAGCCTGTTTTTTTCTCCCCCGGAAAGAACATGCACCGGCGTACGGCATCTCTCCGATGAAAAGAGAAAATCCTGAAGATAACTTATCACATGGCGCTTTTGGCCGTTAAAGATGATAAAATCGTTCCCCTGGCAGATATTCTCCTGGACGGTTTTGTGTGTATCCAATTGCGCCCTGAGCTGGTCAAAATAGGCCACCTGAAGATGAGTGCCGTGGCGGACACGCCCTTCATGCGGAGAAATTTCTTTTAAAAGAATTTTTAACAGAGTTGTCTTGCCGACACCATTGGGGCCGATAATACCTACCTTGTCCCCACGCATGATTACAGTGGCAAAATTCCGGATGATAGGGGTTGCGCCATACAGGAAACTGATATTCTTTGCTTCGATAACGAGCTTTCCGGTCCTTTCCGCTTCCTGAACC
This sequence comes from Deltaproteobacteria bacterium, assembly GCA_049190315.1. Taxonomy (GTDB): domain Bacteria; phylum Desulfobacterota; class Desulfobacteria; order Desulfobacterales; family ETH-SRB1; genus B13-G4. Next base: position 1,988 of record JAIVWD010000284.1, read on the forward strand.
TGCATTCTGACATTACCGCTTTGCTTGCGGCGCGCCCGAAAAGCTGCCCGCATCTTTTTCAGGGCTCTGACACGCCCTTCATTCCTGGTTCGGCGGGCCTTTATGCCCTGTCTGATCCAGGTTTCCTCCTTTGAAAGTTTTTTATCAAACACCCTGTTCCGGCTTTCTTCGGCTTCAAGAGCAGCTTCTCTTCGTTCTAAATAGATTTCATAGCCACAGTTATAGGAAACAAGACTGCCCCGATCCAGCTCCATGATCCGGTTGGCGATCTTTTTCAGAAAAGCACGGTCATGAGTAATAAAGAGCAGGGTTGTTACGTTGCGCAAAATAAATTCCTCCATCCATATGATGGAGTCAATGTCAAGATGGTTGGTCGGCTCGTCCAGCAGAAGAATGTCCGGCTGTCCGGCAAGGGCACGGGCAAAAAGCGTGCGTCGTTTCATGCCTGCTGAAAGGTCTGCGAATTTTTTTTCAGGGTCGAGCCGGGTCCTGGACAGAATGCTTTCAACCTGCCTCAAAAGTTCCCATCCGTTGTCGGAGTTCAACCTGTTTTGCAGTTCATCCCGCCTTTTTACAAGTTCGGGGGTATTTACAGTCTCAAGCTGTATGCAGATTCTGTTGTACTCGGCCAGCGCCCTGCCCTTTGGCCCCAGACCTTCGGCAACCACATCAAAAATCGTGCCGTCGAATCCGGTAGACACATCCTGCTCCAGTACAGCCACAGTGGCTCCCTGCTGACGCCAGACATCACCGCTGTCAGGAAGAATTTCGCCGGCCAGAAGCTTCAGCAGGGTGGACTTGCCCACGCCGTTGCGACCCAGCAAGCAGACACGTTCCCCTTTTGCGATCTGAAACATTACCTTTTCAAGCAGGAGTGGATCACCAAATCCCCAGCACACGTCCCGCATGCCGATCAGCGCCATGAATAAATTCCCCTAATCAGACGCCCATTGCGCTGGTTATTCTTCAACATAATGTCAACTTCGAATATTATATCCTGCCGGGCCCAGCCCTGCATTAGTTAATCTCCCGTGTCTTAAAAAACTCTATTTCCAGCCACTCTTCCATAAACGAAGCCCGCGACCCACAGCCTGTTCCGGCATTTCATAATAAACTCTTCCATTGAATAGTCTACCAGCCTTTTTCTTGTTAACGCCGCCCCACGACATTGACTGTATTGACCAACATCTGCGCGGGAGATGTCTGCCTGTAATGTTCGACATTTCATCCTATTTTTTCGGTCTTGATCCTCAATATCTCGTACCCTTTTTTCGTAAGCCGGTATTTCTGAAAACGACTTTTTGGCTTTTCGGGAATGGTAAGTTCAATCAAGCCGGCTTCGATTGCAGGTTTGAGATAATAATTTAATCAGTTGTCCTATAAGATTGACAATTTATTTTTGCTATGATGTTCTTTTCCTTCGGATCACTCATGGCGATCATCAACGTCAATGCAACCAGAGCATTGTCTGCCAGGCGTTTTGTTCCGTCAGATTTATAGAGCAAACCGTTCCGTTCCAGAAACCAGGTAAAGATAGCTGCGGCGATACGCTTGTTTCCGTCTACAAATGAATGATTTTTCACAATGAAATAAAGAAGATGCGCTGCTTTTTCTTCGATACTCGGACAGAGGTCTTTGCCGTCAAAAGTCTGATAAATCGTATCCAGAGAGCTGCTGAACGAATTATCCTTTTCACGTCCAAACAGGGTGGAATCACTTAATCTTCCCTGCATTATCTTAATTGCACCCTTCGCTTCTTCATATGTAATTCGCTTTACTGCCCGCTCAGATATATGAGCTAATTCCAGCTTTCCATAATCGTACCGATCAAGTGTGTCCAGAGCATAGCTGAAATCACTAATAACCTTCAACAGTCCTTCAGATTCAGATGTGGAAATCAGTTTACGATCAATTATATTATCGATAAGCTTAATCGGTGTCAAGGAATCGGGTGTCAAAGGAATCGAATCGGGTGTCAAAGCTTGAATTGTGAATTATAAAATATGACACATCAGTATGCAAAATCAATTCATAAAAAGCTGTTGGAGCTGGCCGGTCTTGCGCATTAGCGCGAATTGAGCAGGGCATAGTAAGACGATTTTCTCGTCTGCATAGCGGTCAAACTGGGTTTTTTGTTTAAAATTGTAAGTTTAGTGCCTTCAAAAGCATCAAGGAACACCACTGTTATTTAGACAAAACAGTCTAAAATAGCATCAACATATTGACAAACCCGTCTTTTTTATTTATAGTTGATAAAACCTAAGTTGAGCGATTTTTTGCGAAGATATGTGTTGAGATCTTGATGCATAAGGATTTGCAAAAACCGCAGGCATACCCGTGGATATGTAGAGGATTTTTGCGAAGCCTTGCCGTGAAGTGGCATCATATAAGCTTTTTACGAGACCATCAAAAACAGGATAATAAAATAATAATGGAACGTGACATTTACAGTTGGTTGAAAAACTGGAAAAACGAAAAGAGACGAAAACCACTGATAATTCGCGGTGCACGACAGGTAGGCAAGACCTGGCTTGTTGAATATTTTGGGAAAAAAAATTTTAAACAGTTTATTGAAATCAATTTTGAATTTCAGCCACACTTTAAAACCTGTTTTTCAACACTGAATCCCTTTGAAATTGTAGAAAAAATTGAACTCACTTCCAATGTCGATATAAACCAGG
>JAIVWD010000285.1:0-4643 GCA_049190315.1 Deltaproteobacteria bacterium
TTTTCATCTCTCCCCAATTTCTACTTTCCAATTTCAAGTTTCAAGCCGTGAACGGCTACTCTTATCTTATGTGTATGGTCTCCCCAACCTTTGGAGTGATTACAGAAAAACCATTGTTTCCCAGGTGTTGTGCAAATGAAATGGACTGATCTTCCTCTCCATGGACTACGGCTATTCTTTTAATTCGTAAATTTGATTCCTTAAGGAAACGAAGCATTTCATTTCTATCGCCATGTGCGCTGAAACCGCCTATTTTAGCAACATGGGCTTTAAGCGGATATGTTTTATTGAGAAATCTCAGTATTGGCGGATTACCGCTTCTTCCGGAATTTTCATATTCTTTGCCTTGTTCCAAAATACGACGGCCAAGTGTGTTCTGAGCCATATAACCTACGATTAAAATCGTATGCTGTGGATTATGAATTTTATAGCGCAGGTGATGAAGAATTCTGCCTGCCTCGCACATTCCTGCAGCAGATATTACTATGTGAGATTTTTTTTCACGCATCAGAGCCATAGATTCTTCAACAGAACCGATAAAATGAACTTTGTCAAACAAAAACGGATTTATACCGTTTTCCAGAAAAGCCTTATGTGTTTTCTTGTTATAAACTTCAGGATGTTCGCCGAAAACTCTGGTTATTTTTGTTGCAAGGGGACTATCTACATATACCGGGATTCGAGGAACTTCACCTTCATTGTAAAGTTCGTGAACAACATATAACAGCTCCTGAGTACGACCGAATGCGAAAGCCGGTATTAAGACAGAACCTCCCCGATCAAATGTTTCAGTTATTACCTTTTTCAACTGCGGTTTTAAATCCTGAACAGGTTCATGCACTCGGTTCCCATATGTGCTTTCCATTATAAGCAGGTCTATATCCCTGTGTTCTTCAGCAAAACTTAAGGTCGGATTTTTTAGAATCGGCTTGTTAAACCTGCCGATATCGCCGGTATAACATATATTATAGTTACGGCCGTTTTCCCTGACTTTAATCATGCTTATGGCTGATCCTAAAATATGTCCGGCGTCGTAGAATGTGCAGATCATATCATTCCCAATATGCACGGGAACCTTATAGGGATATCCTTCAAAATATTTGAGCGACTGCTCAGCATCTTCTATGGTGTAAATAGGATGGACACCTTCCAGGTGATGTTTTTTGATCAATTCATTAATTATCTCTGCATTTAGTTTATTTCGGTTTGTTTTAAGCAGTTTTTTTATATCGTTACTTTTACGTTTTGATAATTTTTTAGCACGCGGTGATATTTTCATCTGATAAAGGGTTGAACGGACGGTTTTATAATTAAGGTAGTTTGCGTCTGATTCCTGAATGTGAGCGGAATCCGGCAGCAAATATTCGCAGGTATCTGCTGTTGCCCTTGTGCATATAATATGTCCATTGAAGTTTCCCTTGGTAAGCATTGGTATGCGACCCGAATGGTCTATATGGGCATGAGAAAGAACTATATTTGTGATAATCGTGGGATCCAGTGGTAATATCCTGTTTTTCTGTTCACTTTCCTTGCGCCTTCCCTGAAACATTCCGCAATCCAGCAGTATCCTGTCATTTTCAGTAGTAATTAGATGCATTGAGCCTGTAACTTCACGAACTCCGCCATAAAATGTAACATGCATTGAAGCCTCCTCATTACCGTAGCCAGTGGAACTTGACCTGTTCTAAAAAATCTTCACGATTCTTATCATTTCTGAATATCTTTCGACGCTCTATTCCCTGATCATAATGTGATGTAAAACACAGAGTGCGTCCAGTCGGGCTAATGCTTAGCATACATTCATATTTATTACTTTCCTAATACCTTGTCAACTTAGAATCTTAAGGGCGTCCCGCTATTTTCTCCCGCTATCTTCGTTTAAAAAAGAAAATTGGCCTTACGTTCCCATTATGCGTATAATGGGTTAAAAACTTTGGGAGATATATTTATGGCAAAAGGGGGCGTTTTGCAAAGGTCTCGAGACGGGGCCGCATGATGAACTTCATGATTCCTTCGGTTAATTCCTGTCAATTTTCTTTATATTTATGTATTTTTTCATTGGGTTTTTCTTTATAACCACCAAAATATTTATTGCTTATTTCTCAATTTAAGGTAGAACAATAAACAGGATGAGCAATGATTATGAAAAGGCAAATTAAAGCAAAATTAATCCACTGGAAAAATAAAAAGACCAGAAAGCCTCTCCTTCTGCAGGGAGCACGACAGGTTGGAAAGACATATGTGCTTCAGGACTTTGCCAAAAGCCAGTTCGTCAATTCACATTATTTTGACCTTGAAGAATTAAAAACCGATCTGTCCTCAATTTTCAATGATTCTCCATTAGATCCCAAACAGTTGATAGATAAACTTAGTTTTGTATCTGGCAAATCAATTAATATTAAAAAGGATATATTAATTCTCGATGAAATACAGGCAATCCCGAGAGCAATAACTGCACTAAAATATTTTAGCCAGGATATGAACGACCTGGCAGTTGCGGCCGCTGGTTCTAACCTGGGCGTAGCGCATAGTAATGAACCTTTTCCAGTTGGAAAGGTTGAAATTCTTCATATGTATCCAATGAATTTTGAGGAATTCCTTTCGGGAACAGACGAAAAAATGGCGTTGTCGTTTTTAAAAAATTTTAAAGGAGAAAAGACTGATGATGTCTATCACAGACGTCTCTTTGATTTACTGAAAAAGTATTTTGTTACAGGTGGGATGCCGGAAGTCGTTGATCAATATATGGAAAAAAAAGATGAACCGCTTGAAGCATTCAGGGCAGTTCGGCAACTCCAGAAGCAACTCCTCCTTCATTATGAAAGCGATTTTTCAAAGTATGCGGGAAGCACCAACTCCCGTCATATTGAACGCGTTTTCAGGGCTATACCCCTTCAACTGTCAAATACACAGGATAAGCAATCAAAAAAATTTAAATTTAAAGATGTTATTTCCAAAGGGTACAGAAGCTACGAAGATCTGGCAGATCCCATAGAATGGTTAACCAAGGCAGGACTTGCCTTGAAAGTGAATAGCAATTTACACCCGTCAACACCTGTTATGGCTGGAGCAAAGGAAAGCAGCTTTAAACTCTTTCTGTTTGACGTCGGTTTACTTGGCGCAATTATAAACCTGAACCCGGAAAGTATTATGCGCTATGATTATGGCTCCTATAAGGGCTATTTTGCTGAAAACTTTGTGCTCCAGGAATTGTACTCCTATGGATTGAATAAAATTGTCACCTGGTCCGGCAAGACTTCTGAAATCGAATTTGTGCTTGAAATTAACGGTAACATTATTCCAGTGGAGGTAAAAGCTGGAATTAATACCAAAGCCAAGAGTCTGCTGGCATTTATAAATAAATACAGACCTGTTTACTCCGTAAAATTTACAGGAAATAAATTTGGCTGTGATATGCGAAAAAGAATATTCAATTATCCATTGTATATGATCTTGAAATTCCCTGAGCTTTCAACTAAAAGCGTAATAGTTTAGCCACTAAGGCGCTAAGACACCAAAGCTTAAGGGCTGTTCCTTTTCATCCATCTTCGTTAGTGGATTCATCCAACCATCCAAACTCTGAAGGAGTTCATCCTATTCATCCCAGTATTTATTTCCATCCAATCGCCTTCAGACACGGACAAACAAGTTTGTCCATGCCACCAGACTAATCATTCCAGCATTTTTCTGCATAGTCCTTACTCCCCGCCTTCCACCGTTCTCTTAATCCGTGTAATCTGCGCAATCTGCGGATCTAAATCCCAAGCAAGATATGGCATAGGCCAACACAATAAAAGCACAAAGCAGAATTTTTGGGACAGTTTATTTTCAAACCAGGGAATACTCTTCCACAGAAGAAAGGTGAATCTTAAGGATGTCCCGCTCTCTTACACAGATTATTTAAACATTCTATTCATCCATCCAATCCCTTAATCCCAGCATCCCGGTATATCTCTTATTCATCCAAACTCCGAAGGAATTCATCCCATCTTTTTCAGTTGACAACGAACTTCTTTTGAAGTATTTCTTCAAAAGAATAAATTTCAAAGGAGAAGGTTATGGGCACGAGAAGGCAGACATCAATTAGGGTTGATCCAATAGCTTGGAATGCGGCCAAAATTATTTTTAAAGAGTACAATTTAACAGTAACGGACGCTATTAATATTTTTCTGAACCGTGTACGAATTGAGGGCGGATTACCTTTTCCAGTAAAAGTACCGTCAGAAAAATTGAGAAAAGCTATGAGAGAGGCTGACATTAATGATTTAGTTAGATATGATAGCGTTGAAGATATGATGAACGATTTGAAATCATGAAATTTGGTCTGGCAAGAACAAAGAAATTTAAGAAATCTTTCAAGAAACTTCACCTAAAAGATAATGATGAAGCTATCTATATAGATGTAGTTTCGAAGCTCTTAAACGGAATTGCTTTGGACAAAAAGTATAAGGATCATTTTTTGAGAGGCAATCCTGAGCGATATAAAGAATGCCATTTAAAACCAGATTTATTACTTATCTATAGGGTCTATAGAGATGAGCTTCAGCTTATTGATATCGGATCTCATAGTGAGTTATTTGAATAAAACATAACATAAACAAGTGTTTTCGTAACGAGCGGTTTTCCTTCAATATTATCATATT
>JAIVWD010000286.1:0-4638 GCA_049190315.1 Deltaproteobacteria bacterium
GTTACCCTGTAACCCGAGGTCATTAAACCGCGCAGAGGGATTGACCATATCATCAAGATTATTGCGATCGACAAGAGAGAAAACATGGAAGTCTATCGTATAGCTCTGAAAAGAATTTTATCAATGAAATCACATTAACATGGAAACAAAATATAGAACGACCGCCTCACCTAATTTGATTCAAAAACCAAATAACTATCAACATTTCCATTAGCCCGTATTTCGCACTTTGAAAAAAACAACAGTATTTTTAGATGGTTATGGATACAGTCTCTACAGCCTCGCCTTACTTTTTTGATCAGGCAAGGTTGCGTCTTACTGGTAGTCGTTGATAGTCGACGTCAAGTTTGTCGTAAATCTCCTTATGGATTCCTTCGGGAATGCCAGGCTTTCTGATGTTGATGACCGTACCGTTGGTTGTCGGCAACTGGATCGTCGAATAAGCATGTGAACTGACAATTCGTTTGATTGTCGCCCACCGTAAATGGTTTCCCTGTGCCAGCAATGTGTATTCTACCGAATGAAGCAGGTGATAAGCAAGAATCGATATGAATATATGACCATCGACACGATTTTCTTTGTGATGCCGGTTTGGGCGTAAGCCCAAATATGATTTTAAATCCCTGAATGCGTTTTCAATACGAGTCAGCATCACGTAAAGCTTCCAGATTTCACTAGCATCCAGGTTGGTTCGATTCGTCTTCAACAGGTAATTCCCATCCAGGTATTCTTCTTTTTCCCGTATCTCATCGATTGGAGCGTAGCTCAACAATGGCTCTTTCAAATGAATCTTGATTTTATCATAGTCGGACGGATATTTCTCTTTCAAAGCAGAAAGCTTCTTTTTAAGCGCCGGAGAGGTGATGGCATTATTGTTTACTTTTTCTTTTAATTTCACAAAAGACGTACTTAGTCTTTTGCAAACTGCTTCATTTTCAGGGATTGTATATGAAAATTCTCGGTGTACGTATGTAATTTCATAATATTGAGATACCTTGCCAAACCGCTCTTTAATCCTCCCGATTCTTTGCTCTATCCGGCCAGGATTGTTCTCTCTTCCATTTTGAATCTGATCATGTAATTTTTTTAGCTCTGCTTCCAGTTTCTTTTCTCTGCTGTTACGCATCGCCTTTTCTTTTTCTTTCCGACCTTCGCTTCTGCACAACAGGTAAACAATATCATCCACAGACTTCATCAAAACTTCCACCTTCTTTTTTGAGTCTCTTCCTTCTACCGCTTCAAAGTCTTCTCCCTGAAAAGTTTCGATAAACTGATTTTCCTCATTGCCACGGCACATCACGATATACTTTAAATTTTCATAGTCCTGCAAAAGCTCAATATTTTCTTTTGTTACCATGCCCCTGTCAAAAATAATTGTCGGCATCTGTTTATCACCAAAATCGCTCTCCAATCCTGACAAAATCTTACTCAAAGATTTCGAATCCGACATCTTTCCCTCAAATACGCGATGACGGCGAATAAATCCATCCCCATCCAACATCAGCGCTACTACTACCTGGGGACAATCACTCCGCTTCTCCTTCTGGTTTTTGCAATATTTTGCCTTTGGATTCTTCGCGCAGACCCCCTCAAAATATGTGTTCGTCAGATCATACAAAAATATGCAATCTTCGAGGCTAAACAACTCCTTTTCACGCTGATATAAATGCTCTTCGATATGTGCCTGATGCTTCAATAATTTGTCTGATACCCTGTAAAATCGATCATTGCCAAATTGCATGGAGTCGATTCCAAGAATTTCGTCAACAGCTACCGTCTGCAACCACGAAATAATCCCATACTCGCTATCCTGCGCAATCAATCGATTCAACACCGAAATCTGAGCCGTCTTTACCTCACTTTCTCTGAATTCGCACTCACGTAAAATATCAGGAAACTTTAATCGATTCCAAAATGTATTCCCGATCAATATCGGCCCCAATTCCCGATTAAAGCCATGCGCCACATCATCTATAAAAACCTCGGCTGTACGCTGATCAGAATTTTTAAATTCACATACCCGCTGACGAGCCGAATCCCACTTCCCCTCTGTTTGAATCTTCTTTACTGCATAGTCAGCATATCGAAGCAACTGCGGATCACTTGCAAATAAAGATAGCTGACCTGAAAGCCGCTCTCTTACTATACGTGCAACATCTTTGCGATACAATTTCGGAATTTTAAATTTGGTGCCCAGAGATACAACCAAGCGCGGCTTTGGACCCCGTTCAGTACGAACACTTTCGAACAGTTGCAACACAGGAGACTTTGAGTTTTTGGAATAGGTATCTTTGAAAAACATTTTCGCCCTCTGATATATTTTGCATTCAAAATAGTACAGAGCGAAACAGCTTGTCAATAAGAAAATCTAATTCCAGAAAACTATACAGCCTCTACATTCGCCTATCGAAACAAGTTATCCTTTAAAATCAACTTGTTATGAAAATAGATAGAATAGAGTTATATCACTAACATGCTGATAATATTGAATAAATGAAAATAACAAAAAAATTGCATGGCTTCAAAGTGCGAAATCAGGGTTAGAGTGGTCATGGCGATTAGCTGAGGCTACTCCTGAACAACGAGCACATTTTGAAATTATTGGCAATGGTCACGGAGTGCATTGGCCTGATATTGATGAAGATATTAGCGCTGAAGGTATGTTGTACGGCACTCCTGCTCCGCGTCCGAAACAACACGCTCAAAAACATAGTGAAATAGACATAACTTCCCCAGGCAGACGCATAGATTTGGGTCAAATTTGTTCAGAAGGCTTTATCCATTCCCATTCAAAATTGACGATGTTCCGATCATCTCTGCTGAATTCAATGCCAATCAGATAAACATTCTTGTTTGAATATTTCTGGTGATATTTTCTGGCCTTGATTTGTTTCATGGCGCTGCCTTTTTCTGTTAACTCCACTACTTTGAATTCAATCAGATAGATTCGGTCATCGAAGTGCACGGTAAGATCTATCCGGCCATGGTTGGTGGTATCTTCCGGGATAACATCCAATCCGAGCGAAGCAAAATAGCAATAAACAATGGAAGCGTAATAGCCTTCATAATTTGCTATCCGGTTTTTGCGGTACCAGTCGTTGGGAATAGATGCAAAAAAAGCATGTATGGTCTTTTCAAGTTTGTTCATATCGTTGGCTGTCAGGGCCTCAAAAATGGCAAACTTGTTGTTTTCTTTTTCCATGGTGTTGGATGTCAGATAGTACAGAATATAGTCGGTCAGGCTCTGCTTAACCTCCAGATTCGGATATCCCAGGCGGTACTGTGTTATGGTTACAATTTTTTTAACGTCTTTAATGGTCAGATAACCTGTTTGAAAAAGCAGGGTTTCTATCTCCAGCCTGTCAACGTCAAAACTGCCGATTATGCTTTCACTGGCTTTGATATTTTCTATGCCGGGAATAAAATATTTTTTTTCCTCAAGCAGCTTGATCAAAAAAGTGGGCGTCGCCGTTTCAAACCAGTAATTGCGAAATTCCCTATTTTTCAAATAGAGGAGAACATTAAAAGGATTGTAAACTTCCTCGCCCAACCAGTTATATCCGTTGTACCATTTTCTGACTTCATTCAAATTTATACCTTGCAGACAATCGGCGAAAACTGTTTCCAGTTCTTTTTGTGTATATCCGCAAATGGCTGAATATTCCTTTGCCAGAGTAATGTCTTCCAGATTATTCAGCCCGCTGAAAAGAGAGACCTTGCTGAACTTGGATACACCGGTAATAAATACAAATTTGAGGTATGGATCAGCGTCTTTGATGACCGAATAAATATTTTTGAGTTCTTCACGAATGAGAACAGCGGTTTCTGTTTCGTGAATATTGTCAAGAATAGGCTTGTCATATTCGTCAATGAGTACTACTACCTGCCGGCCGTATTTTTCGTAAAGGCTGCTGATCAGTTCGGCGAATTTGCCTTTGAGACTTTTTTTCACAAAATCAATCGAATTTTCCCGTGCATGGTCATACAGGATTTCATCAAAAGTAATTCTGATTTCTTCAACACTTCTGCTTACTCCAGCGCCAAAACTGATATGAATCACAGGCCGCTTGATATCCCAATCCCAATTATGCTCCAGAAAATACCCTTGAAATAACTCCTTTTCGCCGGAAAAGGCTGCTTTCAGCGTACTTAAAAACAGACTTTTGCCAAACCTGCGGGGCCTGGAAAGGAAATAATATTCCCCTTCATCATATAACTTTTTAATAAAAGATGTTTTGTCCACATAGTAGTAGTTGCTATTTATTATCTTTTTATACGTTTGAATGCCAATAGGGAGTTTTTTCATATCTGCCTTTCGTAAGCGCTTTATAGCTTTAGACTTTCAGATAATTAATTTCACAAGGATAGAAGGAGGAAGGCGTATTAGTTATACGTCGACGACTGATAACGCAGTGAAATTATTTATCTGAAAATCTATTCAAGGCTGCCATTTGCACGGCGGCATACTTCACAATGATATTGTTGTACAAAATTTTGATATGGATATGTCGAGACTTTTCGCAAGTCCTTGATGTGCAAAAGTTTGCCGCAGGTCGAGAAAAAAATCACTTAATTTAGCTTTTAATTCATAAAAAAAATTCGTATAAAAGAATTGGGAAAGAAATATAGACTTTCAGA
>JAIVWD010000287.1:0-4610 GCA_049190315.1 Deltaproteobacteria bacterium
CTTTTTGGTCTCCTGGCGAATAAACTCAACTTTACGCACCTGACCTTCAACGCTAATCAGAATTGACCCACCTCTGCTAATTTAATCTGACCCATCCCTCTAATTTCATATTTTTTTATTCCACCGATTCTAATCAATTTTTTCTTCCCCCTTTTATCAATATTTTTCTTTCCATCATTAAGCTGCATCTTTTCATTAGATAATACAGACATACTTCTTGAACCAACTCTGGATCAAGGAGACTGTTAAATGCAAAAACGCAAACGTTGTCGGAACAAGGATTGTGGTGAGCTGTTTACCCCCTGTCCCCAAGTTCCACACCAGGAATATTGCTCAAAAAAAGAGTGCCAGCGAGCCAGAAAAAGAGGGTGGAACCGGAAGAAGCTGGCATCGGATGAAGATTACCGAGAGGCCCGCAGAGATGCCCAGAAGAATTGGCGAGAGAAAAATCCTGATTATTGGAAACAGTATCGAGCCCGCCAAAAAGATTATGTACAAAAGAATCTGCTGCAACAGCGGACAAGAAACCGAAAACGGCAACAGGTCGATCTTGACAATCGGATTGCAAAGACAGACGAGTCATCAGTAAAAAAGGCTGTATTAACAGGTAGATATAGGCTTATTCCTGTGCGGGGCGACATGATTGCAAAGACAGACGAGTCAATTGTGGAAATAATTGCAATTTCAACAGGATAGGGTTGTTTTTGTTCTGATTGCAAAGATAGGACTAGATAGCTTTTGCCAGTATCTCTGTTAAAGTGGGCGGCATGAAAAAACAAACCCCGGCCATGGAAATTGACATCCACCTTTTGGACTTACGCTACGCCCATACCAGGATAAAAAATGCTGTGGCATTGGCAAAGATGCAAAATTCCATAACCCGTTATGGTCAAATCGTCCCGGCGCTTGCGGTTCCTGAAAATAACAAGTTCATCCTGATTGATGGTTATTTGCGGCTCAAAGCATTGAAGGCCTGTGGCCATGACTGTATCAAGCTTCAAGTGATAGAAGAAAACGAAGCTGATTCACTGTTTGTCATGTTGGCAAAGAATAACGACCGCCAATGGGAAGTAATTGAGCAAGCGGGTTTAATCCAGGAACTTCACAGCCGTTTCACCTATTCGTTCGGAGAGATAGCGAGGCGACTCGGCAGGGATAAAAGCTGGGTGAAACGACGCCTTGACCTGGTTGACTCCTTACCGGAAGAAATCAGACAAGCAGTTATGACCGGCAAATTGTCCACCTGGTCAGCGAGTCATGTGCTGGTACCGTTGTCGCGCGTCAACGAAAAAGATGCCTGCCAACTCACAGAGAAATTACTCAGAGATCCTCTTTCCACCAGGGAATTGGTACGCCTTTACGAGCATTACAAAAAATCAAATCAAGTGGTTCGTGATCGAATTATTGCTAAACCGTCATTATTTGCCAGGACGATTCGACTGCAGGACCAGAAACAGAATGCAAGACAAATTAACGATGGGCCGGAAGGAAAATGGCTTAAGGACATTACCATTGTCTGTCATATTCTGAAACGGCTGATAAGTACATCTGAGTATGTATTTTACCCTGAGCAGGATCGCTTTCACCGCCACCAGCGGCAAATCTGGATAAAGAAAGCAGAAAAAATGATTATTGAACTAAAAGAACAAGCAAGGAGGAAATCGCATGATAAAACCGGCCTACCGGCAGATAATTCTGGAGATGGTCAACAAAGGCGTGAGCTTGCGTGAGATAAGCCGTATTCTCAAAGTATCACGAAATACTGTTCGCAATGTCATAAAAAAAGGAGAAGCGCCTGAGTCTGTCAGAAAGACAAAGTACATTGAGGATCTTCCTGTCATAAGGGAGTTATTCCGTGAGTGCAGAGGTAATATTGTAAGAGTTCATGAGGAACTGGAATCCCGTCATGGTATTACAATCCCTTATCAGACCTTGACCTGGATCATAAGAAACCATGATATTGGTAAAAACAAGGGGAAAAAACGGGCAGGAGAATATGTGTTTGAGCCTGGTGAAGAGATGCAGCATGACACTTCACCCCATAATCTCAAACTTGGGGGGCGTAAAATAACAGCCCAGTGCGCCGCCCTTGTTCTTGCCTACAGCCGGAAAATTTATGTTCAATATTATCCTTGCTTCACCAGGTTTGAATGCAAGGTATTTTTAGCCAATGCATTTGCCTTTATGGATGGGGTCTGTGGAAAATGTATCATTGATAACACCCACGTTATTGTGGCCAGCGGTGTAGGCCCCGACGCAATAATTACTCCGGAAATGGAACATTTTGGCCAGATTTACCAAACAAAATTTGAGCCCCACTGGCTTAATGATCCGAATCGCAAGGCACGGGTTGAAAGACCCTTTCATTATATTGAAAATAATTTTATCCCCGGACGAACGTTCAATGACTGGCAGGATTTAAATCAACAGGCAGAGGATTGGTGCCGTAACATTTCAAATCCCAAGTATAAACGGTCTTTAAGGATGAGCCCGGACGCTGCCTATATAATTGAGAGACCATCGCTCTTGCCTTTGCCTCCATTTACGCCTCCGGTATATCAATGCTACTGCCGGGTTGTTGACATCCAGGGCTATGTGCAGATGGAAACAAACCGCTATTCAGTACCACATAAGCTCGTCGGCACCAAACTGGAGGTGCAAAAGCATTGGGACAAGGTTCTGGTTTACGACAAACAAAAAATGGTAGCGGAACATAAGCGAATCATCGACAAAAAAGAAACCCGGACAACACTGCCGGGACATCATCCACCGTTGAACCGGGAAAAATCTCATCAGGGTCCGGCGAAAGAGGAACTCTTGCTCCTGGGAAAAAATGAAGACCTGGACCGTTATATCAAAAATCTTAAAAAAATAAGCAGGGGTCGTGGTGTACTCAAGCTCCGCCGTTTATTGAATTTACAGCGCACCTATCCTCACGAGCCTTTTATGGCAGGCATCAGCAAAGCCTTGACTTACGGCCTCTATGATCTGGCCAGACTCGAAAAGATTATTCTTGAAAATATTGCCGGAGACTTCTTTGACCTGTCATGAAAAATAAAATTATTGAACTCATAGAAAGCTTAAAATTTAACGGTATGGCCATGGCTCTTGATAGTCAGATTGCCCTGGCTGAAAATGGCACGGCGGCGCCAGAGATTATCTGCAATCTGCTCCAGGAAGAACTCCGCTTTCGCCAGGAACGCAGCATGCAAAACCGCTTGAAGAACGCAAAAATGCCATGGGAATGGACACTCAATTCCTTTCCCTTTAAAAAACAGCCTGGCGTAAACAAAAATCAAATTATGACGTTGGCTGGCCTGGACTTCCTGCAACGAGGAGAAAATATCATCTTTCACGGTAAAACAGGTGTCGGTAAAAGTGGTCTGGCTGTGGGGATTTTACGCCAGGCTTTAATCTCAGGATTCCGGGGAAGATTCTATGATGTGCAGCGTCTTCTCGATGATCTCTATGCCTCGCTGGCAGACCGTTCAACCACCAAATTGCTCAATGCTTTATGCCGCTATGACATCCTTCTGTTGGATGAATTAGGATATTTAACCCTGAATAAAGAGCAGATGAATGCTTTCTTCAAGCTCATGAAGGAAAGGTATGAAGCCGGCAAATCCACTATCATTACAACCAACCTTGAACCGGAAAACTGGTACAACCTGTTGAACCCAAAAGATATGGTTGATGCGCTACTCGATCGTCTCTACCACCGATGCGTTGTTATAAAAATTGACGGACACTCTCTTCGTGTTGGCTCTTCCGAATAACACGTATTATGTGACAATTATTTTGTCCGGTTCGACTTGATTATTACCGGCAGAGAATATCGCCCACAGACCACGGTGATTTAAAATTACCACTGTCCATGCCAAACGACCATCCGAAAAGTTTGGCCCTGTTTAAATGTCCCGCTGGTCCGGGAATAGTAATGTTGTTTTGAATATTGCTATACGGAAATCAAGCAAATTGATACATTTTAACCGTGTTATCTTGAATAACGTTACTCAGCAATCAAACAATTTGTCTGTTTTGGAGGTAAAATGCGAGGCGGAAGACGTGCGGGAGCTGGCCGGAAAAAGAAACCAGATCCTTTAAGACGTGAACTTGTGACTATTCGATTACCGCAGTGGATGATTTCACAGCTCAAAAACAACGGCGAAATTGGCGAAAAAAGATTTTTTGGATTTTCCGGATGACTACGAAAAAGGTAGTTGAAATCGACAAACGTGCATGTCCTGATCAGAAAAATTGCCGCCCATCAAGACTATCAATTAATGCAGATCGTTCTAAAAAGACAAATCTATTTTTTCATGGTGGATAATTGCAACTTTTTGCATATCTCCAGCACTGTCATGTCCTTTTTACCGTTATTGGTATCTTATGCTCTTCCGCATAACACGCCTCTATCTTTCCTACCCTTCACCTGATCCATATAATTCCACCATCACATCCCAAATTATCAGTAAATCTTTTTGCCATAATCATTCTGCTTATCCCTGCGCATAAACTGGGTCACTAATTGTTGGCATAAGTGGGTCAGATATTTTTAGCGCCCAAGTAAATGGAGTTAAAGATGAAACTGTTGGATCAGGTACGTCACG
>JAIVWD010000288.1:0-4584 GCA_049190315.1 Deltaproteobacteria bacterium
ACATTTGGCTGTTTCAAAAAGCATAAAAAATGTTGCTTAGTAATTACCTCCAATTATTCTTTGTTCCATGGAAATAAAGAAGTAGTACCTTGAAAGGTCTGTTGCTTATGACAAAACAATCACACGACCACAATTTCAAAAATTTGTTTTTAGATTTTCCAAAGGAAACATTGGAGTGGTTTTTTCCTCAAGCGGAGCAAAATTGGGGGCTGGTGCGTAAAGTTGAGTTTATTCGCCAGGAGCCCCAAAAGCGCAAACTCTCTGATCCGAACTTCGCATTAGACATGCCGATTTTGTTCTCTTTTGAAAATCAGCAACTGCTTTTGTGGTTGGTTGAGTTTCAGGAAGACAAAGCAAAATTTTCAATCTATAAATTGCTGCGTTATACAACAGACCTGATGGAGGCCCACCCACATGCACTGGTAATACCGACGGTTTTATTCACTGATAGAACAAAATGGCGCAAAGATGTTGTCCGCAAACTGCAAACAAAATTAAACGACCGATTGTTTCTTCATTTCGAATATATGTTTTTCAAACTATTTGACTTCAATGCACGAGATTATTACAATATAAACAATCCTGTGGTTAAAATATTATTGCCGAAAATGAATTATAAAAAGGATGAACGAATAGAGGTGATAAGGCATGCATACTCAGGATTATTTCAACTTGCATCCCGTATGCTTTTTGATAAATATGTCGATTTTATAGATGTGTATGCGCAAATAAGTGAACAAGAACAGAAAAGCCTATATCGTGAAATAATTCAGCATAAGGAGACTGCCATGTTAGCACAATATATTAGAGAAAAAGGAATGCAGCAGGGAATGCAGCAGGGAATGCAGCAGGGAATGCAGCAGGGAATGCAGCAGGGAATGCAGCAAGGGATAATTCAGAATACCAAAGAAAATATCATAGAGGCTCTTGAATTACGTTTTGGAAAAATTTCATCTGAAATCATTGATAAAATAAATCAGACGAATGACCCCGCAAAGTTAAAAGAGCTTCATAAGAATGCTATACAGATAAAAGAGATTGATAGTTTTGGAGTCATCTGCTGATTTAGTTTACCCTGATTAAGATCAGGGGAATGCAGTTAAAAAGGCAGGGACTTCTTGATGAATAAGTTTACAAAGTTGCCAGCGTCTCCTCCGCCTATGAAAAGTTCCGTAAAAAAATGAAGAACGTTTGCAGTAACACTAAACCAAAGGCTTAATCGGGCAAGGGGATGTTTTGTAGCGCCATTTAAGCAGTACGAAAACAATAAAGGGATGAGAAACTTATAAACTAATGAGCGTCCCGGAGGCCTTATGGGTGGTTGAAAAGACTTTTTAATTCACAATTCAAGCTTTGACACTGGATTTTTTATCGGCAAAAAATAACGTCGAGTTAAAATGATTAAAAATTTACGGAAAATTTTTTTACTTATTACCTCCCGGGAAAGGAGGCAGGCGTATTGGTTGCTCCTGGCAATCCTGATTATGGGGTTACTTGAAACTACCGGCATAGCCTCCATCATGCCATTTATGGCTGTACTCGCCAATCCCGAAATCATAGAAACAAATAAATTTTTATATCAGATTTACACTATTACTGGATTGACAAGTCATAACCAATTCCTCTTTTTTCTGGGTGTCGGTGTTCTCTTGGTCATTCTGGTCAGTAACAGTTTTTCTGCCTTTACCACTTGGCTTTTGCTTCGTTTTGTCTATTTCCGTGGTCATGCTCTTTCGAGTAGACTTTTCGAGAAATACTTGAACGCACCCTATTCTTTTTTTCTGAACCAAAATTCTTCAGAACTTGTAAAAAATATCATAACTGAGAATCATCGAGTTGTGGTTGGGGTTTTGACTCCTGCTATGCAAATTATATCGCGAACAGTTATTGCCCTGTGTATATTCGCGCTATTAATTGCCATGGATCCGTTGTTGGCAATAATTGTATTTATGGTCTGCGGGGGACTCTATGGCACTGTTTTTAAATTGTCCAAGAAAAAATTAGCTGTACGCGGCAAGATGTCAACCGAGGCTCAAGGGCAACGGTTTAAGTTGGCTGGCGAGGCTTTTGGGGGAATAAAAGAGCTGAAACTTCTGGGCAGAGAGGGTGATTATCTTAAACGTTATTTGCAACCGTCTTACGATTTTGCCGCCTGTGAATCGACAAGCCAAGCGATAACTATTTTGCCAAAATATGCCTTGGAAACCATCGTCTTTGGCGGTATGTTACTTATAATGCTTTACCAGATAGCAATTAAAAAAGATATTGCCCAAGTTCTTCCTATGCTGGTGCTGTATGCCTTTGCTGGATATCGCCTGATGCCGGGGTTGAACCAGATTTTTCAAGGTATCTCTCAAATGCGTTATCATTCTGCTGCACTAGATATAATACACAGACATTTCCAGATTGGGTCTGATGACCAGGAGTCTTTCCAGGTGGATATACCGATAGTTGGTTCATTGCCATTCAATGAAGGTATTGAACTTAAGGATGTAATATTTTCGTATCCAAAATCCGATTCAACTGTCATTGATAATCTTAGCCTGTTTATCAAGGCTAATACTACAGTTGCTTTTGTCGGTAAAACCGGTTCCGGCAAGACAACTTTAATTGATATTATTCTTGGCCTCTTGCCGATAGACTCTGGAGAGATGGCCATCGATGGCATTTTGATTGAAAGGACTAATTTAGGGTCTTGGCAGAAAAATATAGGTTATGTTCCGCAACAAATTTATTTGGCTGACGACACGGCTGCCAGGAATATTGCCTTTGGTGTTCCTGATGAGGAAATTGACCACCAGGCAGTTATCCAGGCAGCTAAAATCGCTAACATCCATGAGTTTGTGTCAAAGGATTTGTCCCATGGGTATGATACTGATTTGGGCGAACGAGGTGTAAGGTTAAGTGGTGGGCAGCGGCAGAGGATTGGTATTGCCAGAGCCTTATATCACGATCCGAAAGTTCTTATCCTGGACGAGGCGACTAGTGCCCTTGATGGTTCGACAGAAAACGTTATTATGGATGCCATTCATTGTCTTTCACATGAAAAAACTATCATTATAGTCGCACATCGTCTGACAACGGTTAAAGAGTGTGATTTGATCCATGTTTTAACTCAAGGAAGTATAACAGATAGTGGGATTTATGAAGAATTGATGTCCTCATGTGCAGAGTTCCGTGAGATGGCAAAGTCAACCAAGTCTGAACCAAAAAATGGGTTTAAAACAGATAAGGAGTCTGAAATTGTTTGATGGAAAATCAATTTTAATCACGGGTGGGACAGGATCTTTTGGTAAACAGTACAGTAAAACGATACTGAAAAAAAATCGCCCGAAACGGCTGGTTATTTACTCCAGAGACGAGTTGAAGCAGTTTGAGATGCAGCAAGAGTTTAATGCCCCGGCAATGCGTTATTTTATCGGGGATGTCCGTGATTTACCAAGGTTGACCCAGGCGATGCAAGGGATAGATTATGTCATTCATGCCGCTGCCCTAAAACAGGTGCCAGCCGCCGAATATAACCCGATGGAATGCATCAAAACAAATATCCATGGGGCGGAGAATGTTATCCAGGCATCACTTGCCAATAACGTCGAGAAAGTCATTGCCCTCTCAACTGACAAGGCGGCCAATCCCATTAATCTCTACGGCGCGACAAAACTTGCCTCGGACAAGTTGTTTGTGGCAGCGAATAACGTAGCCGGTGGACACCCAACTCGTTTTGCAGCCGTTCGCTATGGTAATGTCGTCGGTTCTCGTGGATCTGTTGTACCGTTTTTTAAAAAACTTGTTGAGGACAGTGCCGAAAGTCTGCCTATTACCCATCCAGACATGACTCGTTTTTGGATAACCTTGCAAGAGGGGGTGGATTTTGTCTTGAAAAACTTTGAGAGGATGCAGGGAGGGGAAATTTTCGTGCCGAAGATTCCTTCCATGCGCATAACCGACCTTGCCAAATCAATTGCCCCTGATTTACCAATACACACCATAGGCATCAGACCAGGTGAAAAACTGCACGAAATTATGTGTCCGGCTGATGATTCCCACCTTACCCTTGAATTTGATGATCATTACGTGATCACACCAAGTATAACTTTTACACATAAACTAGATTTCAAAACCAACGGTATAGGTGAACAAGGGAGCCCTGTTGAACAAGGCTTTGAATATAATTCCGGATCCAATCCGCATTTTCTGACTATTGACGAGTTAAGATTGATGAACTGATTATGAAAACTATCCCCTACGGTCATCAAAACATAAACAAGGATGATATCCAGGCAGTAGTTGATGTTCTGAAGTCTGATTTCATAACTCAGGGACCGGTTGGACCCGCATTTGAAACAGCGGTGGCCAGCTACTGTGGCGCGCAGCATGCGGTAGCGGTCAATAGTGGCACCAGCGCACTCCACATCGCATGCCTGGCCTTAGGCGTTGGCAAAGGCGATGTTGTCTGGACGACACCGATTACCTTCGTGGCGAGTGCCAATTGCGCATTGTATTGCGGTGCACAGGTCGCTTTCGTGGACATCGATTCGCGCACCTCCAATTTGCGCGTGGAGCGCCTGGCAGCCACGCTGGCCC
>JAIVWD010000289.1:0-4581 GCA_049190315.1 Deltaproteobacteria bacterium
GGCTAACCTATTCCTCTGAAGAGCATTTGGCGGGCTCCGTCTGCGCAAAGAAATGACGATGATATTCGGCAATAAATTAAAACAACTCGATGATTATAAAATCGAAACATTGGCGGGGGTTCCATATAGAGAAATACTGAGGCTTGCAAGAAAAGAAGGAGTAGATCTTATAATTATGGGACCCCATATCAAGGAAGCAAAGGGAGCTTTGCTTTACAGAAATTTTATAGGGTGTACAATGAAAAGCGTAACCAAAAGGGCGCGCTGTCCCGTGATGATTGTTGGCCGTCCTGTAAGGTGATGCTGATTTGATTGTTATAGCGCCCTCTCTACGATAAGTGAGAGGGCGTTTTTTCTGCCGAGGCTTTCTTCTCTCGATAGCCTCTCATTTTTTGTTCTGTTCATAAAATACCCCCTTTTTAAAAATTGTTATGAACCTATGCTCATAATCTATGGTTGATCGGGACATTCTCAAGATGTTTTTTATTATTGTGTAAGTGATACAGATAGAATATTATTGTAAGAAAATTAACGTAACATATTTTTGAAGGCAGCTTATATAAACTGGTGGCTTTTTTGAGAAGGCGTTATAATAATATAAGGCTTTATTATTTATTTATAATAGTTATCTTAACATTATTTCCAACAGGGAGATGTGAAGCAATGTCTATGAATAACTCCTCAGGAATTATAAGATTACCAGCCCCTTATTATGACGGCAATACATCGGTTGAAATGGCATTATTAAAAAGAAGGTCTATCAGAAGCTATTCAAATGAACCATTATCTCTTGCCGAAATATCACAGCTTTTATGGGCAGCTCAGGGAATTACAGATTCAAGAGGATACAGAACAGCTCCTTCTGCAGGAGCGCTTTACCCGTTGGAAATTTATATTGTTGCAGGAAGAGTGAAAGATCTTTCCCAGGGTATTTATAAATACAGACCACATGAGAAAGCCTGTCACCACCGGACTACTTCCCAGCCATTTTTTTCGGTATAGAATCCTACCACTGCCATTTTCTTCGTTTTCTTCCATTGAAATATTTCAATTGTATATTCTTTGAATCTGCTTCTTATTCTTAGTGTCTTTGGAATAACGCCATCTGCCTTACCTCCGACGTGCGCCGAATACAGCTTTGGGTTGTTCCAGTAGTTGAAGAGTAAGATTCAAGATAAATCCGATTGGGATATTTTCTGATTCTAATTGGCGTGTATCTTTTTGTTTGCGTCGATGCCCTCTTGTTTTACCTCCGGAACGTATCCATAATATGGGCTCAGATTTCGTTTGTCTGTAGATGAGATTTGTGACTGTTACTTGGTGGATAAAAAAGTGAAAGCCCGAAGCGACCACTTCGGGCTTTCGATAAGAGCTTCGCAAATACCCGGAAACTCAAAAGACTGACCTCCTTTTACTATGTCTTCCGGTTCTTTGCAAGATCGGAGGCATCTCTTTTTGTATTTAATCCAAATTCGGTGTCGTTGCTGTGGCATTGTTTTCTCTGTTTGTCGGTGTTGCTGGAGGGGACAGGCCTATTGTTGTGATGAATGCCGTATCGCAAAAAAAAGCCAAAATCACTGTGAAGACCAAAGGCGATACCGCCAGACTGCCAAAGGGAAAAAAGCCCACCGTGAAGCTGAAAACCGCCGCCGACATGGTTTAAACAAAAAAGATCAAAAAAACATGGCTGATACATCTTCCACAGTGCCGGCGACATCGTGTATGCCAATATTATTCTATCTGCGAATTATCATTCAACATGCTAAGTCATGGTTTGACAAGGCTGGATGCTGCCATTTCTGCGGATCCTGTGGCAAAATCGTGGATGAATTTCCTCGTCGTGGCTATGGCAGAACCAATTTTGCACACCAAATGACATAAAAATCCAAAGGAGATAAAACATGATTAAAAAACATCCGATCAATCCTCAAAGAACACGCAAGATCGCTGGCAGCTTTGCATTCATCGAACATCGTTTCCTGCGCAACGGCTTTTTCGCAACTCTTACCCACTACGAACTGTTGCTCTATGTATTTCTGGTATTGGTGGCAGATCGTAATGGCCTGTCCTACTACAGTTACGATAAGATCTGTATACTTCTACGCATCTCAGTAGATGAATATATCTTCGCCAGAGACGCTTTGATCGAAAAAGACCTGATTGCCTTTGATGGCTATCTTTTCCAGGTATTGTCGCTGCCGGAAAAACCTTCCATTGGTTCATGTAAACCGCTTACGAGTCGCAAGAATATGGGAAAATATGATCCGGCTACTGTCGGTCAACTTGTTGCCCAGTCCTTTGGAGGAAACCATGATTGATCGCCGAACCGTCTTTGAAATTCACAGACTCAACAACCTCGGTTACTCGACAAGAAAGATTGCACGCGAACTCGGGTTGGATAGAGACACTGTCAGAAAATATCTAAAACATCCCGAAAGCGTTGTTTTGCCAAAACTCAGCAGAACCTCCAAACTTGATCCTTATAGCGATCTTATTGATCAGTTTCTCGAATCCGATCCTTATGTAAAAGCTCCCGTGGTTCTACAACGTCTTTGCGAGAACGGCTTTGACGGGGAAATATCCATTGTTCGCGATTACCTCAGAAAAAAACGAGGCAAAATTAATAACAGGGAAGCCTTTATCCGCTTTGAATCCCCTCCTGGCAAACAGATGCAAATCGACTGGGGGCACTTTGGAAGTTTGACATATGGCAGCACCAGACGAAAACTCTATGCCATGGCAGTAGTCGAATGCCACAGTCGTATGCTTTATGTAGAATTTACCCACAGTCAGAATCAGGAATTTTTACATCAAGCGCTTCTTAACTCCTTTGAATTCTTTGGAGGAACTCCTGACGAAATTGTCGTGGATAATATGCTTACCGCCGTAACCGAACGGGTCGGCAGGGTTATCCGTTTTAACGATGCCTTTCTTGACTTTCTAAGAGTCTTCAAAATCGTCCCTTTTGCCTGTAATGTCAGGGCGCCTTATGAAAAAGGCAAGATAGAAAGAACTATCGGCTATATACGACAGAATTTCTGGCCATTGAGAACGTTTACGGATCATGATGATGTGCAGAACCAGGCCAATCATTGGCGCGATAGCATAGCAAACGTTCGTGTTCATCAAACAACAGGGGAAGTGCCCATAGACCGCTTCGACAAGGTTAACTTAAAACCTTTACCCGAACTGCTGCCTGATTGCAGACAAGTATGTTCGCTTAAGGTTTACAAGGATTTTGCTGTTAAATTCGACGCCAACAGCTACACGGTTCCTCCCCGCGCTATCGGCAAACTAATTACACTCAAAGCAAACCGAACAACCATTACAATCTACGATCAGGAAAAAACGATAGCTGCGCACAGCCGTTGCTGGGATCGAAAAAAACGAATTGAACTTCCTTCCCACAAGGAACAGGTCAAAAAAATGCGCAGAAAGCTGTGGCAAGACCGCGATATTGTTGCCTTCATATCTCTCGGCCACAAGGCCGAGGACTATCTAAATGCCCTTGCTGATGCAGGACAACCCATTAAAAAAAATATCGCCAGGCTTTTATCCTTGAAAGACGAATACGGCGCTTTCTCCCTTATCCATGCAATCAAAAGAGCTCTTCAATACAAAGCATATGGAGCGGATTATATTGAAAACATTCTCTATCAGGAAATGACGCCGCAAAAGTATCACCAGGTTGTTAAACTAAAGGATCACGCTCTGAACCGTATACGCCTTACCGAACCATCCCTGGCCGATTATGACAGCTATGCACTCATAAAAAGGAGAAGCAATGATAAAGACCGTAGTTGAAAAATTTGAACAACTCAAAATGAAGGCCTGTGTCCAAAACCTTGAGGAGGTCATGAAAATGGCAGAGGAGAAAAACTGGCCTCCTCTTAATATTATGGACCATCTTCTTGATCTGGAATTGGAAGCAAGAAGAATACGAAGAATCGCTTTGCGCTTCAAAGAATCGAGACTCATTGAAAAACCCACGATAAACCAGTTTGATTTTAATTTTCATGTTTCAAGAAAAAAACAAAAAACCCTGATTCTAAACCTTATGTCCCTGGAGTTTATTAAACAGAAAAAGGATATCATACTGATTGGTAATCCCGGAGTCGGCAAGAGCTTTCTGGCCAAGTGCATTGCGTATGCCGCAACGCAGACCGGCATCAAAACACTCTTTACAACCGCAATGGATATGATCAATCACCTGATTTCTGCAGAGGCAGACCATTCTCTGTTAAAAAAACTTCAATTCTATCAATCACCGGATATCCTTGTTTGTGACGAAATCGGGTATCTTCCGCTGGGCACACAGGGATCAAATCTATTCTTCCAGGTTATCAGCACAAGGCATGAGAGGAAGTCGACCATCATAACGACAAACCTGACCTTTTCTGAATGGGGAAAGATTTTTGACAGTACCACTGTAGCCACAGCGATTGCCGACCGACTCGTTTACAACTCGGAAATCCTTATCATGGAGGGAAAAAGTTATCGAAAGAGGACAAGATAGGACGAATAGAAAGATAAAGCAATTATTTCTATACCCTGAAATAGAGTTTTTAAGATAAGGAACGG
>JAIVWD010000290.1:0-4580 GCA_049190315.1 Deltaproteobacteria bacterium
CTTGGTTCAACTCGGCACGAGGTCAGGGTTTCCAGCGAGTTTGGATTTAAACAATCCTTAAAATCTTCAGCTTCTTTTTTGTCACCGGGATTTGCAGCAGTGAAGAAATGATCGTAAAGACGCACTTCTGCTTCTATTGAGTGAACAGCAGAGACCCAGTGCAGAGTTGCCTTAACCTTTCGTCCGTCCGGAGAGTCTCCGCCTTTTGTCTTTGGGTCATATGTGCAGTGAAGTTCAATAATTTCACCTGTCTGCTCATCCTTTACTACTTCCACACATGTTATAAAATATGCATATCGCAGACGTACCTCGCGGCCGGGTGCCAGCCGATAGAACTTTTTAGGCGGGTCTTCACGAAAGTCTTCCCGTTCTATATAAAGTACGCGAGAGAAAGGAACCTTGCGTGTCCCCATGCCTGGATCTTCCGGATTGTTAAGCGCGTCCAGCTCTTCCACAAGGTCTTCAGGATAATTGTCAATGACCACCTTAAGGGGGCGAAGCACCGCCAAGACGCGCGGGGCTTGTTTGTTCAGGTCTTCCCGGACGCAATATTCGAGCAAAGCCATATCGACCATACTGTCTCTCTTGGCAACACCAATGCGGTCGCAAAAATTGCGTATTGACTCGGGTGTGTAGCCGCGTCTCCGCAAGCCGGAAAGTGTGGGCATTCGTGGATCATCCCATCCATTGACATGCCCCTTTTCTACAAGTTCCACAAGCTTTCGCTTGCTCAACACTGTGTAGCTGAGATTGAGGCGGGCAAACTCTATTTGTTGTGGATGGCATTCCACTTCAAGTTCATTAAGAAGCCAGTCATACAAAGGACGGTTGTTCTCAAATTCCAGCGTACAGATGGAATGAGTGATACCTTCCATTGAATCTGAAAGACAGTGGCCGAAGTCATACATGGGATAAATGCACCACTTGTCGCCTGTCCTGTGATGGTAAACACGCCTGATACGATACAGAGCAGGGTCCCTCATAATCAGGTTGGGGGATGACATATCAATTTTTGCCCTGAGAACACAAAAGCCGTCTTCAAACTCCCCTGCTCTCATGCGCTCAAACAGATCAAGGTTTTCCTCGACTGAGCGGTTACGATACGAACTTTCCCTTCCCGGTTCCGTCAGAGTGCCCCTGTATTTTCTTATTTCCTCAGGACTCAGGTTGCAGACATAAGCCTTGCCTTTTTTGATCAATTTAACGGCATACTGATACAGTTGCTCAAAATAGTCAGACGTATAATAAAGCCTGTCACTCCAGTCAAATCCAAGCCATTTGATATCTGATTTTATTGATTCCACATATTCAACATCTTCCTTGCCTGGATTAGTATCATCAAATCTTAAATTGCATATTCCATTGTTTTCGGCTGCAATACCGAAATTAAGACATATAGACTTTGCATGCCCGATATGCAGATAGCCGTTAGGCTCTGGTGGAAATCGGGTGACTACCTTGCCGTCGTTTTTGTTTGTTTTTATATCTTCGGCAATAATATTTCGTATAAAGTCGGATGAAGGCTCGGGATTTGTACTGTTCGGTTTAGGCATATATATTTTTCTCCATAAAAAAATTGATGGCTTTTTAAAAATCTATCTTGATTTTTCATAATAAGGCATAACTTCAGGTATTAATTTCCTTATATTATTTATTCGCGTTTCATCAGAAGGATGAGTGCTCATGAATTCAGGAGGTGCTTTTCCTTGTTTTTCCTGAGCCATTTTTTTCCAGAATTCTACTGCGGTATTAGGATCGTATCCAGCCATTGCCATGAACATCAACCCTAAATGGTCTGCCTCATTTTCATGTAGTCTGCTATAGGGCAGCATTAAGCCATACTGGGCGCCTATACCAAAAGCAGACATCCATAGCTGTTGGGTTGCTTCTGGTTTTTGTGCCATAGCTGTTGAAAGAGCTATGCCTCCAAGCTGAAGAGCCAAACCCTGGCTCATGCGTTCATTACCATGACCTGCTATTGCATGAGCTATTTCATGCCCCATTACAACAGCAAGCCCATTTTCGTCTCCGGTAATCGGCAGAATTCCTGTATATACAACGACCTTTCCTCCCGGCATGCACCAGGCATTTACCTCTTTGCTTTCAACAAGGTTGAATTCCCAGGAATAATTTTCAAGTTTCTCAGACATATTATTCTCAATAAAATACTTTTCCACAGCTTTTTGGATTCTTGCTCCAACAGATTTAACCATTTGAGTCTGCTTTTGATCTGTGCTTAATTTGTGTGAATCAAGGAATTCGCTATACTGCTGCAGACTCATTGATAACATTGTAGAACCCGGAATAATGCTTAGCTGTTTTCTCCCGGTAATTGGCACTGTAGCGCAGGATAATAAAAAAATAGAACCAATTAATAATAGAAAATAGTTTTTAAATAGTTTCATAGTCGTTTATCCTTACGTTGTTAAATACTGTTCCCCAGACTTTTATCTTATACATAAGCCACATATCGTCAAGAACTAAATAGACTTGAATCAAACCGCATGAAATCTTTATTCTTGACAATTATCACTCTATCATAGTGGTAGAATAAAAGTTAGCAATCTAATTGGTGGTGTTAAAGATATAAAATCGTCAATATTAGAAGAAACTTCCAGCAGACTTGAGCAAGAAAACAAAACATGTCGAAAAAGCTAAGAATGGAGGGATAGGATTTGGGAAGATGTTACTCAAAATCGTAATAGTATTATTTTTGATCGGATTTGCTCTTTATATAGAGTTGAATCATCTTTCACGTATTTCAAATTAAGGACGTGAAATTGTGCACATAACCTATCATTCAACCGGACGCGCAAAACCGCGCCGGTTAATTCGGTTATGTAGTGAAAAGAAATAATCTAAAAGGATATAAAAGATGAAGTGTGAAGTTCAAATAAAAAACAATAAAATATTTGTTCCTCTTAAAGATAAGTGGTTGATGTTAAAGCCGGAGGAAGAAGTAAGGCAAAAATATATCTGTAGATTAATTAACAATTATGGTTTCTTAGCTGAACAGATGTCCCAAGAAGAGAAAGTAACTAATTCTCAAAGAGGACAAGGGCGTGCAATGGCTGATATTGTAATTTGGAAATCTAAAGAAGACAAAGCTAAACAAAATAGTCCTGCAATTGTGATTGAGTGTAAAGCTGAACACATAACGATAAGAGAAGAGGATTTTTTTCAAGGATACAATTACGCTTCATGGGCAGGTGCTAATTTTTTTGTAACAACGAATTTAAA
Organism: Deltaproteobacteria bacterium; assembly: GCA_049190315.1. Taxonomy (GTDB): domain Bacteria; phylum Desulfobacterota; class Desulfobacteria; order Desulfobacterales; family ETH-SRB1; genus B13-G4. The sequence continues at coordinate 3,241 of JAIVWD010000290.1, forward strand.
AGAAACTAGAATTTTTAGAGTTGTTAAAGGTAAAATGCCTAAAAGGCTCGATGAAATTATTGATATTCCAAATGCCAAAATTATAGATGATAAGAAAAAGATAAATGAATTACTAAATCAGACAAAAGCTTTTACCAGAGAGGAATTTTCAAAACTACTTTTTAAATGCCACAATATTATTAGAAATAACGACAAGCTTTCACCAGAAGCAGCTTTTGATGAGATAAGCAAAATTTTGTTTATAAAAATTCGATATGAAAGAATAAACGATAAAGCTCAGCTATTTTCTTTAGAAGAATTTAAAAAAGACAGAAAAAGTTATGAAAAGTATAAGTCGGAGGACTCCCCGGAATTTTATCAATTTTTATTTGAACAAACTAAAGAAGATTTTAAAGATGATGAACTATTTGAAAGTCATGAAAAAATAAATATTAAGCAAGGTAGTTTTGAGGCGATAGTAAAAGAATTGCAAAAATACAATCTTTCTACAACCTCTGATGATGTAAAGGGAATTGCCTTTGAAAAATTTCTGGGTCGAACATTTAGAGGTGAGTTGGGACAATTTTTTACGCCGAGAACCATTGTTGATTTTATGGTGGAGATTCTTGACCCTCATGAAGGCGAAATAATTTGCGATCCTGCCTGTGGCAGCGGCGGTTTTTTAATTAAGGCGTTTGAATATGTAAGGGCAAAAATTGAAAAGGAAATCCAGAAAGCAAAAGAAAAGATAAAAGCACAATATTATAATGATGAATATGAAAAATTATCAGAAAAAAAGAAAGCTAAAATTGATGATAAGGTAAACAAACTATTCAATAAACTTAATTATGAGCTGGATATTGATAATGAAAAAAGTCGATTAAGAGTGCTTTCTTATGATTGCATTTTTGGCACAGATGCAAATCCCAGAATGTCGCGAACCGCTAAAATGAATATGATAATGCACGGTGACGGGCATGGCGGAGTGCATCATAATGATGGATTGCTCAATGTCAACGGAATATTTGAAAATCGTTTTGATATTGTTTTAACTAATCCTCCCTTTGGTTCCAGAGTAGAGAAATCTTTAAAAATTACCGAAGCCGATAAATTTACGGATCAGGCAAAAATCAAAATATATCATGAGCGATACGGTTCTGCCTATGATGAAGCAATGGAACAGGTGACGGACAATATCGGAAAATCTGTATTAAGTCTATACGACACAGGCAAAATGAGTACTTTAACGGAAGTGCTTTTTATCGAAAGAAGTTTAAGACTGCTAAAACCTGGGGGCAGAATGGGAATTGTTTTGCCCGAGGGAGTTTTAAATAATAACAATTTGCAAAAAATTCGTGATT
>JAIVWD010000291.1:0-4522 GCA_049190315.1 Deltaproteobacteria bacterium
ATTTGGACTGTTTCCTCCTGTGCCAGCCTGCGAACCTGCCCAACAAGATAAAAAGGTATTGAAAGCAATTTAAATTCAACTAACTGCCCTCCCGGCACCCTGGTTGATTCCTGAAAAACTGATGGCTTTGCAAGGTTGATTCGAACAGATAAATCAACACCTTAGCCGAAGAGCTTTTTGCCTCTCGTACCCAGTAATACAATTCCGGTTTTTTATAATATTCATTTAAATAAAGAAGGTGCTGCCCCACAAACTGTTCACACAATCCACCTGAATTTACCATCATTACATCATCTGCATTTTCAATATCAAGCATACTCATTCCACTATGATAAAAAAATCTGGCAATTTAGTTTTAAATTAATTATAATAGCCTTTAAATAGTTTTTAAAATATAAATTTGGGATTTAATAGATCGAAAAAGGTATATTATAATGGATCTTTATTCAATGACCGATACTGGCATTGGAGAAGAAATCGGCCATCGTATCAAAAGACTTCGGCTGCGTAAAAATATGACGCAGGTGGAATTATCCAAAGCCACAAAGCTTTCGCTGAATGCAATCAAATCACTGGAAGGTGGAAAAGGGAAATTGTCAAGCATCATAGGCATATTACGAGAGCTTCACGCTCTGGACAATTTAAATAATTTTATTCCGGATATTCAAATCAGCCCGTTGCAGCAGGCTCAAATGGGTAAGCAGAGAGAAAGAGCTTCAGGAAGACGAATTAAACCAGCAAAGGAAAATCAAAGCGATTGGTAAAAAAAGTCGATACTGCAGTTATTAAGCTATGGGGAAACACAGTCGGTGCTGTGACATGGCTGGAAAAGAACGGGTATGGAATTTTTGAATATGATCCTTCTTTTTTAAAAAAAGGCATGGATATTTCTCCTTTGCATATGGGGCTGGAAGAGGCATTGAGGGGAGATGGTATTTTTAGCTTCCCGGGTTTGAACAGGAAAACCTTTATGGGGCTGCCGGGATTGCTTGCAGATGTTCTTCCTGACAAGTTCGGAAACGAGGTAATTAATTCATGGCTGGCAAGGGATGGTCGTTCAGCCGCTGATTTCAGCCCTATTGAACGTCTTTGTTATACCGAGAAACGCGGTATGGGTGCTCTGGAATTTCAACCGCCTGTCAGTAATGAGCTTGATCGTGCAGTTCCTGTGGAAATTGCCTCAATGGTAGAGCTTGTCCAGAAAATAATGCTGGAACGTTCACAGCTTGATGTTGATATTGGAAACGCAGAAAAAGAAAATTCAGAGGCAATTTTAGATATTTTGAGGGTTGGAACCTCTGCCGGCGGTGCAAGGCCCAAAGCAATTATTGCAATGAACAATGAAGGAAATATTATATCCGGCCAATCTGATGTCCCCAAAGGATATGAATACTGGCTGTTAAAATTTGACGGGGTTGATGATATTGAACTTGGAAAACCAATGGGCTACGGGCGAATAGAGTATGCATATTCTTTAATGGCAAAGGCTGCGGGGATTGATATGGCCGAATGCCGATTGCTTGAAGAAAACAGGAGAGCTCATTTTCTCACAAAAAGATTTGACCGGTGTAATGGAGTTAAACTGCATTTACAATCTTTATGCGGACTGGCTCATTATGACTTTAATATGGCCGGAGCTTACAGCTACGAACAGGTTTTTTCCGTCATGCGGCAGCTTCGGCTGACAAAAGCAGAAGCCGTACAGTTTTATAAACGGATGGTATTCAACATCATCGGACGGAATCAGGATGATCATACAAAAAACATTGCATTTTTAATGTACCCCCAAGGGCAGTGGAAATTGTCACCGGCATTTGATGTCATGTATTCACATAACCCTGCCGGGAAATGGACCAATCAACATCAAATGACCATCAATGGCAAACGGGATGATTTCACTGTGGCGGATATGATTGACGTCGGCAGTTCCATTTCAATTTCAAGACCAGTTGAAATTATTGACGAGGTACTTGATTCAATTAACAAATGGCCTGAATTTGCAAAAAAGGCAGGCGTGAACCCTGAGCAGAGAAAAAGAATTGCCGGATATCACAGGACAGACCTCAAATATTCAGGTCCACGTCATTTAAGCTGATAATCTACTGAATTCACAAAAATTGCTTGCTTATTCAATTTTCAATAAATTCAAAGCTCGAAATCCGACACGAAGTGAAGCATCAGCGCTCAACAAATACGAATGTCCAAAATTCAAAATTTCAAACATGGTGGAGCGCCATAGATATTGCATAAGTGCCTGATATGCTTTGGTCATTTGATATTCGAAATTAGATAATGTATATCTCACATCTATCTCACATTCTCACACGATCTCACATCAAATAGAATATCTCACACGCGGCCCGCTTCCCTGCTTATAAATCAACCCCTTTTCCTCAAGCTGTTTTAGTCTCTTCAGGGCTGTATTCTGATGGACATTCAATCTCCCTGCTATCTCCTTGCTTCCTAAAGGGATCCCCTGTTTGATTAGCTCATAGATAATTTCAAGATCAGGCAAAAGGGTTAACTGTGTCCTGAAGATAGTTGCTTTGAAAAAATTACTTGTTTCTTCGAATCTTGGCTCTGGAAGCGCATTTTTTCTGCATGCTTCCTTTATTCTCATTATGCCTGTCCCTAACTGCTCAATATATCCTGCCTCACGTAATATCTTTACGATAAGCCTGTTCCTGACTTCGGATATTCCCTCTCCCAAATCCTGGATAGTTATCCCCAAGGGAAGAGTACCGGGACTCGTAATTTCAATTCTGTCTGAAAAAATATCCAACTTATTATCGGACCCGGCAATGGAGTAGTCTCTATGACAGATTGCGTTTAAAATCCCCTCGCGGATAGCAGGCAGAGGAATGTCATAGTCTTCCTTTCTTCGCAATGCAGATAAACTCACCTTTTTTTCCATGTAAAGACGAACAAAATCCATGATTTTTTCCGGCATCGCCAATAAGCCATCGTTAATAGTGGTCGAGTTTATCAGATCGGCCCTGTTTTCAGCCTTGAAACGGGAAACCCTGAACCTTGCATAGGAATATTCATCCGGCAGGGTAGAACAAAATAAAAGTATCCCGCCAATGGTTGGATGACACGTATGATCATAACGCTGAGCGGCCTTGATTTTTATAAAATAGTCAAGGGTTGCTTTGGTTTTCAACCCACGTAATTCAATAAACTTTTCAAGCAGCCGCATATCTAAAATATCACAGCTAAAGGATGGATCAATCTCCTGGTCAAGGCTGATATTTCTAGCCTGTCTCCTCAGCTCAGCCGCAACCTGGGAATCCGCCTTCCTGTTAGTCGAGCCAACTCTAACAAAGATGCCATGCTCAGGGCCAGGTTTTTTCAAATAATAGGGCTTGTTTGCTCCGGGAAGAATTCTTATGATAAAAATAACTTTATCTTCAAGGGTGGTTGTTTGGAAAAAGAGATTGGGGATAGGTGAAATTGAATCATATATGATGCTCGACAACTTTTCTTCCAGGTCAAAAGGCTCCTCTTTTATGCCTGTGATAGTACGGTCATCATTTACGCCAACATAGATATGTCCTCCGGAACCATTTGCAAAGGCAACCACTGTTTTCAGTAAATTTTGTCTGTTTTTTGGAATCTCTTTTTTAAATTCCAGGGACTTGTCTTCAGGTTGTTTTAGGATTTCCTGTATTTTCATCTCAACCTTTTAATTTTTTCCACCTCTTTTCGGGCATCAAACGCAAGAAGGCTGTCGGGCGCAAGTTCAACCACCTTATTGTAAGTGCTAATTGCTTTTTTATATTCCTGCGATAAACTGTATGCCTTTGCCAGATAGAAATAGGATTCAGCAGAACGCGGATATTTTTTTACTGCTTTTTCAAGAATTGCCACGGCATCCGCTGCTCTTTCCATTGCCATATAGTTTTGGCCAAGACCCCGCAGGGCAATAATAAAATTTGGTTCCAGTTTAAGGGCATCGCTATAATATTTTTCTGCAACCTCGTATTCCTGCTTATTGTAATATGCCCACCCCAGGTTTGTAAGAGGATAGTGGGGTGTGGCATATAAGATATCATCAACAATCTCCTTAAAACAGGCAATTGCCACATCCCATTCTTTTTTGGCAAGATAGGCGGTTCCCAGATTATTTTTAGCCGGCACATAGTATAATCCGGTTTTAATTTCACTGCTTTCTTAAAGTGTTTTATAGCAAGGTCCAGCCGATCCTTGGCCATATATGCAAGACCAAGGTCATTTTGAAGATAGGGATCTTTGGAGTATATTTTTTCTGCTTTTAGAAATTCCCTCAGCGCTGAAGAAAAATCCCTTTGCTGCATGTATGCTTCACCGAGGTTTCTTGATGCTTCTTCCTGTTTCTTTCGCACTTCAATGTTCGCAGCGCAAGAAGATAGACAAAAAATTAAAAACAAACTTAAAACAAGACGATTTGTTTTCATGCTTTTCTACTCCAAAATAAAAGGTGATTAGACTGAAGGCTGAAGGAAACAGATGATTCCTGAGAGTTATTCTCTATGTTTAGGAC
>JAIVWD010000292.1:0-4507 GCA_049190315.1 Deltaproteobacteria bacterium
ATGTGGTAATTTTAAGCGTGCCTCTTGATGCAGCCATATCTATTTCCGAGGAAATCGGCCCTGTAATGAGTCAGAATCAGCTTCTTATGGACTTCTGCTCCCTTAAAGAAAGTATTCTAAAAAATATGCTTTCTTCTACATCAGCTCAGGTAACAGGGACACATCCCCTTTTCGGTCCTTTTACTGATTCCATAACGGGGCAAAACATAATTTTATGCCATGGAAGAGGAACTAAATGGCTTGAATGGCTCGAAGATGAATTTACAAAAAAAGGGGCGATTGTTACACACATGGATCCGGTTACACACGACCGGAATATGGCTGTTGTCCAGGGGCTAACCCATCTTTTAACAATCTGTCTTGGCAGAACTCTACAAAAGTTGAACATGGCCCCTTCCGATGCTGTCTTGTATTCAACCCCTGTGTTCAGGTTAAAAATCGATCTGCTGGCACGTCTGTTTGCGCAGGATCTTGGCCTGTATGCAAATCTTATAGGTAAAAACACACATGTTAAAGATGCTGTGGATACTTTTCTATCTTCTATGGATGAAGCGAAGAAATGCCTCTTATCCGGTCAGGACGAAAATGCGATATCTTTTATGGAAAATATTCGAGACTTTCTCGGAGATTATTGCCAGGACGGCCTTGAAGAAAGCAATAAAATATTAACTGCTCTTTATTCGGAAAAAAACAATCCTCATTCATAATTCATTACATAACCTTCAAAATCCTTTTCCAGAAGAAAACGCGATATCATTTCACTGACCTTGTCCGCAGTATCAACTCGATAAACCCCTTTCTCATCACGACCAGCCTTTTGTTTGGCCTTTTCAACTATGGTTTGAAGAGATCTGGTAGTCATTTCAACATTGGCATTTACAACAATTGTATCTTTAGAAGCACCCATTATGTGTTTATCTCCTTTTCTATACTTCCAATTCCAAAACGTATAATATCCACTAACCCGGCGATCCAGCCGTTGACATCTTCCTCACTGCATTTGAAAAGACCAAGCCCTGCATCAAGATGCAAAACCGTCTGAGCCTGAAGGAATCTGTCCATAACAGCATCCACCACAAAACTTGCCTTTGCGATATCGATATCATTGCGGATTTCACCCCTTTGTTTTGCAGTTTCCAAAAGTGACCTGATGTAATTAAGACTGTTTTTACGTAATGATAATAGTATTTCATTTCTGAATGGAATCTCCGACTCAAACAATACCTTCAAGTATAACTTGTAAATGCGTGGATGTTCCTTTAAGAAAATTACCCCTGCCTGAAAGGTTTTTTCCAGCCTGGTAAACAGATCCTCATTTGTAGGCCGATCACGTATCTCCCGCAGATCATCCTTGATCATATCTATGGACTTATTAAACACAAAAAGGAATAGTCCCTTTTTATCACCAAAATACTGAAATATTGATCCTTTGGCTATGCCCAATCGATCTACCAGGGAATTTATGCTGGCTCCTGCATATCCCTTTTCGCTGAATTCCTCAACAGCAACCCGGATAATTATGTCCTGCTTAGCTTTCGTAAGATTTTGAAATGTTTTTAGCGGAATCAAAATTACTTCACACCTGTTACTTGACACTCAATCGTTTTTTCCTGTATAGCAACAGTTCACGGTTTACGGTTGATCAAAACAGGCTACCAACTTAAAGCGGAACACTTTCCGCCATTTTGACTTTATGGCAATTCCACAATCAAGCAAAATCTAAGGAATTGCTAACCAACTGAATTTACAGGCTGTCTCGCCTTACGTTGGTAGCCTCAAAACATAAAACTGTTAACTGTAAACCGACAACCGTGAACTGTTTATACTTCATATATATTTTTTGCTTTTTATCATCAACATCTATTTATTAAATTTTCAGTAGCCATTCACGGCTTGAAACTTGAACGCTTACAATTTTCAATACTCGTTCGCTTGCGGCGGAGAGCTTCATTTTGAGGAAAAATGGAAACTATATTTGAGAAAAAACTTCTTTGTATAGGAGCCGGCTATGTCGGCGGTCCTACGATGGCTATGATCGCTTGTAAATGCCCGCAATATAAAATAACCGTTGTAGATATCAACCATGAGCGGATAGCTGAATGGAACTCTGACAACCTCCCCATTTATGAGCCGGGCCTTGACGAAATTGTAAAAGCTGCCCGTGGAAGAAATCTTTTTTTCAGCACAAATGTAGACAAAGGGATCAAAGAGTCTGATATTATCTTCGTAAGTGTCAACACTCCTACCAAGACATTTGGTGTTGGCGCCGGCATGGCTGCTGATCTTCAATACTGGGAAAAAACTGCAAGGCATATTTTGCAATGTGCTGAATCCCCGAAGATAATCGTAGAGAAAAGTACTCTTCCGGTTAAAACAGCCCTTGCTATGGAAAGAATTCTCACTTCGAATAATAATAAAATTCATTTTGAAGTGCTTTCCAACCCGGAATTTTTAGCCGAAGGCACGGCTATTAATGATTTGGAAAATCCAGATAGAGTCCTTATCGGCTCACGGCAAACAGAAAGCGGAATAAAAGCCAGAGATGAGCTGGTAAAAATTTATGCAAACTGGATAAACAAACAACGAATTATAACTTCTGATATCTGGAGCAGCGAACTTTCCAAAATAGTTTCAAACGCGTTTCTGGCCCAAAGAATATCATCTATAAATTCAATTTCCGCCCTGTGTGAAAAGACAGATGCCGACATTAATGATGTTGCAAGAGCCGTTGGATTTGACAGTCGTATCGGAAATAAATTTCTAAACGCAAGCATTGGTTTTGGTGGATCATGTTTTAAAAAAGATATTCTTAATCTGGTCTATCTTTGCAGACATTATGGCCTTAATGAAGTCGCCGACTACTGGAACAGCGTGGTAAAAATTAATGACTTCCAAAAAGAACGTTTTGTCATTAACATGCTTACAGCGATGTTCAACACACTGGTTAACAAAAAAATATGTCTTTTGGGGTTTGCATTTAAAGCAAATACAGGAGACACAAGAGAAAGCCCTGCCATATATATAGCCAAAAGATTAATTGAGGAAAAAGCAGAGCTGGTGATAACTGATCCTAAAGCTCTTAAGAGAGCAAGGATTGATTTACAGGATATTGGCTCTAACGTAAAATATGTTGAAGACCCTTATGAAGCGGCTGCCGGAAGCTATGCTATAGCTATAATGACTGAATGGGATATATATAAAGACCTTAACTATGAAAAAATTTATAACTCAATGATTAAACCTGCCTTTTTCTTTGATGGTCGTAATATCGTTGATCATCAAAGACTTTTTGAAATCGGGTTCAATGTATTTCCAACAGGCAAGCCGGCATTAACGCATTTTTGAGTGCCTAAAGTGAGCTAAAGTGCCTAAAATGCCTAAAGTTGTGGTACGCCTTCGGCGTGCTAATTGATATTTCAAAGTTACTGAGAGTTTGCCTCTATCGTACATTGATGACTTAAGAAATATATAAAAATGGCAGCATTCCTTAACTTTAGGCACTTTAATATACTTTAGGCATTTTAGGCACTTTAATTAAAGGTATTTCCATGAAATATTATGATAATAAACGCATATTAATTACAGGCGGTGCCGGCTTTTTGGGCTCTCATCTTTGTAAACGACTGGTCAGTAAAGGTTATGAAGTTCTATGCGTTGACAATTGTTTTACAGGTACCAGAAAAAATATAGCAGACCTTCTAAGCAATACGAATTTTGAATTTATTCGTCATGACATTACTTTTCCGCTTTATATAGAGGCGGATGAAATATACAACCTTGCCTGTCCCGCATCTCCGATTCATTATCAGTTTGATCCGGTTCAGACAACAAAGACGAGCGTACACGGCGCCATCAACATGCTGGGACTGGCCAAACGGGTAAAGGCTAAAATCCTGCAGGCATCGACAAGCGAAGTTTACGGTGACCCTGAAATTCATCCTCAGCCTGAAAGTTACTGGGGAAAAGTAAATCCTGTCGGACCAAGGTCTTGCTATGATGAGGGGAAAAGGTGCGCTGAAACACTTTTTTTTGACTACCACCGCCAGCATGGCCTTAAAATCAAAGTTGCGAGGATATTTAATACATATGGCCCGCAAATGCATCCAAATGATGGGCGGGTGGTCAGTAATTTTATTGTGCAGGCGCTTTCAAATAAAGATATAACTGTCTTTGGTGACGGATTACAGACCAGATCTTTTTGCTATGTTGACGATCTAATAGAAGGTTTGGTCAAAATGATGAACAGCCCGGATGATTTCACTGGTCCGGTCAACCTTGGAAACCCAAATGAATTCTCTGTTCTTGAATTAGCAAAAAAAATCATAGAAACAATTGGATCTAAATCAAAGATTGTTTTCAGGCCGCTGCCCCAGGATGACCCATGCCAGCGTCAGCCGGATATCAGCCTGGCTCAAGAAAAACTCGACTGGCAGCCAACTGTTAATCTGGACAAGGGGCTGAAAAAAACAATTGAATATTTTGATAAAATATTAGCAACCGAAATTTA
>JAIVWD010000293.1:0-4490 GCA_049190315.1 Deltaproteobacteria bacterium
ACAGTTGATTTGATAATGTGTGCCAATAAGATCAGAGATAAGTACAAAAAGAATAATATCTTCACGTGTTCAATTATTAATGCCAAATCCGGTCGCTGTTCAGAGGATTGTGCTTTTTGTGCACAGTCAGCTCACCATAAAACCGGAATTGAAACTTATCCATTATTAGACAAAGAAAAAATACTAAATAATTCCATATACATGAAAAAAGCAGGGGCAACAAAATATTCAATGGTAACAAGCGGCCATTCACTTTCGAGCGGCGAGATTGATTCTATTGGGCATGCAGCAGAAGAAATAAACAAGAAAACAGATCTTTCAGTTTGCGCATCATTGGGGCAGTTGACCGAACCTGTGGCAATAAAGCTCAAAGAAAAAGGAGTTACAACCTATCATCACAATCTGGAAACAGCCGGGAGTTATTTTGATCAGGTCTGTACTACACATGAGTATGATGAAGATATTCAGACAGTCAAAATAGCAAAATCAGCGGGCCTTAAGATTTGCAGCGGAGGAATTCTGGGGCTGGGCGAGACCTGGGCGCAGCGTGTGGAGCTGGCTTTTACCCTTAAGGAGCTGGATGTAGATTCAATACCAATAAATTTTTTAAATCCAATCCCGGGCACAAGAATGGAAAACAGATCCTTGCTTCCACCAATGGAGGCACTCAAATGTATAGCTATTTTCAGATTTATAAATCCTGATAAAAATATAACTATATGCGGTGGCAGGGAAAAAACGCTTGGTGATTTTCAGTCATGGATTTTCATGGCGGGTGCTAACGGCGTTATGATAGGCAATTATCTTACTACAAAGGGAAGAAGCGCTGAAATGGATATAAATATGATCAGAGAGATGGGGCTTGATATTTGCTAAAATTACAGCTTTTTGGAAATTTATTCGCTACAGGTATGATACATTCAAAACATGAAAAACTCACGCATAAGATATCGTAAAGAAAGAACTTGCCCCGAATGAAAAGAATATTAACAGTTTGACAAGCCATTAATAAACAATGAACAAAATTCTGCAAAGTTCTTTCTTAACGCTCTCTAATGCGCTTAAACAATTTCCTGCTTTGAATGCATCATACCTGTAGCTCAACGTTACGCAATGCCAAGACGTTACGATATTTGCATTGGAGTTTAAATTGAAAGTAATTAAAGAGTGGAACAAACAGTTGGAGATAGATGACAAAAAATATATCTGGCATCCGTTTACGCAGATGCAGGATTATGAGAAGGAAGAGCTCCTTATAATTGAGAAAGGAGATGGTTGTACTTTAACAGATATCTATGGAAATGAATATATTGATGGAGTTTCTTCTTTATGGACAAATGTTCACGGACACAGGAAAAAAGAGCTGGATGTTGCCGTTAAAAAGCAGTTAGACAAAATAGCGCATTCAACTCTGCTGGGGCTTTCCAATGTTCCTGCTATCAGATATGCAAAAAAAATTGTCGAAATTACACCCAAAGGTTTAACAAGAGTATTTTACTCAGATAGTGGTTCAACTGCTGTTGAGATAGCACTCAAGATAGCCTTTCAATATCAACAGCAGGCGGAAGATGGAAATCCGGAAAAGAAGAAATTCATATCCCTGCACAACTCATATCATGGAGATACCATAGGTTCCGTTAGCGTCGGAGGCATTGATCTTTTTCATTCAGTGTATAAACAGCTTCTCTTTGAATCAATAAAAGCAGAGTCACCCTATTGTTATAGATGTGCTTTCGGAAAATCTTATCCCGGCTGCAACCTTGAATGCTTAAGCAGACTGGAAGAAATTATGAGTACTCATGCAAATGAAGTCACCGCAATGGTGATTGAGCCTCTGGTTCAGGGAGCTTCCGGCATGCTGCTGCAACCACCCGGTTATTTAAAAAAAGTCAGAGAACTCTGCGACAGACACAATATATTTATGATAGCAGATGAAGTTGCGGTTGGATTCGGGAAGACAGGGAAGATGTTTGCCTGTGAGCATGAAGATGTCACGCCGGATATTATGACCCTTGCCAAGGGCATTTCAGGAGGTTATCTGCCGCTTGCAGTCACGCTGACAACTGAGAAAATTTATAGAGGATTTTTGGGGAAATATGAAGAGTTCAAAACATTTTTCCACGGCCACACATATACGGGGAACCCGCTTGCCTGTGCAGCAGCCATAGCCAACCTTGAAGTATTTGAAGAAGAAAAAGTTCTGGATAAACTTCAGGCAAAAATTGAGCATTTCAAACAAAGATTGCAATCCTTCAAAGCCTTGGACAATGTGGGAGATGTTCGTCAATGCGGAATTATGGTAGGCATAGAGCTGGTTGCGGATAAGGATACAAAAAAACCTTTTTCTACCGGAAAAAGGATGGGTCACAGGGTAATAAAAGAAGCACGTAAGCGCGGCCTTATAATAAGGCCTCTGGGCGATGTCATTGTGCTTATGCCTGCGCTCAGCATTTCAATTGATGAGCTCGACAGACTTTGTGATATTACTTACGAATCTATTAAGTAGAAGACTGAAGGTGGAAGGCTGAAGGTGGAAGGTAGAAGGTAGAAGGTAGAAGACTGAAGGTTGTCATGGAGCTTCAGCCTTCGGACTTCAGCCTATCCACCTGTGTTTAATTTTATGAATATTAAAGGCACATTTTATTTTGATCCATCTGACAGAATTTATGCAGAGCATTTTCCTGGTAATCCGGTTGTGCCTGGAAGTCTTATAATTCATGCTTTTCTGAAAGCATTAAAAAAAGATGGAATTAACATAATAGAAAATTTCAGGTTTAAAGAATTTATTTCTCCTGGTGAATACAACTTTGATATTGAAATCTGCAAAGATCAGATGAAGTGCAGGCTTTTTAGAAGCAGTTCAGATGAGATAAAACCAATTGTAACAGGAATAATTAGAAAACGGTAACAAGTTAGCCTTTTGAAAAAGAATCTGACAGGATAACAGGATAAACAAGAGCACAAACAAAGCCAACTCTCATTGTAGTTAGCCAGTAAATCATAAAATATAATCACAAGATGAAGAAGGTGTGTATCAAAGTATAAGGATTTAGATTTGGATTAACAGGAAAAGTTTTGTTTTTTTTAATCCTGAATATCCTGTTAATCCTGTCAAAAAATAATATTTAAAAGCGCTAAAGTGTTACAGAAAATGAAATTTACAGGTAATCGAGCTCTTATTTTAGGCGGCAGTTGTGATCTCGCTATTACTCTTGCGAAGTGCATGATTGAAGCAGAGCTGTTCCCGATATTGACATACAGAAACGAAAAAGGCCGGGAGTATATATCAGAAAATTTGAAGGATTGCCCAAAAAAATACAGCTCACTTTATCTTGAATTCGGCAACCGTGATTCAATAGATTCGCTATTGCATCAAACAGGTGATGATATAGATTTTATGGTAGATTTTGCTCAAGGAAACTTTGAAAGCCTTGTCGCATCAGCAGATGCAGAGCGTGTTTACAGTTATTTTGCTGAAAATGTTTCCTTTCGCGCAGAAATCGTAAAAAGAGTTGCAAGGATAATGATGAAAAATAAAAGAGGCCGCCTGATTTTTATTTCCTCATCAGCAGCAAAAAGGCCAAACCCCGGGCAGGGATTTTATGCAGCAGCAAAGCTTGCATCGGAAGCCATATATAAAAATCTGGGTCTTGAACTTGGCGGTCATGGAATTACAACTGCAACATTGCGTCCTGGTTACATTGATTCAGGACGGGGTAGAAAGTTTATTCAAGATCATAGTAAAGAAGTTATTGATAAGGTGCCGATAAAAAGAGCTTTGACAAAAAAAGAAGTGGCTGAAGCAATACTTTTTTATCTTTCAAACAGCGCTGCCGGCTTTAATGCCACAGAAATTTCAATGGATGGCGGGCTGACGGCGGGCAAGTGAACTTAGCGCCCTTTGGGCGAGCTATTGAGCTATTGAGCTATGAGCCATTATTGCAGGCTGATAGCTTCTAATCTATTAATAAAATTGACCCAAAAAATGGAAAGTCCTATACTATGAACTTATGGACATTTTAGAAGAAATTACAGAAATTCTGGTGGAAATTCTTGATATTGAAAATCATATTATTACTCCAGAAACTTATCTTATAAGGGAATTGGGCGCTGAGTCCATCGACCTTCTGGAGCTTGCAATAGCAATAAATTCCGGATTTAATATAGATGTAAATGATGATGAAATATTTTTAAGAAAACTAAGAGACTATATAACCGAAGCTGAACAGCAGAATAAAGATATATTGCAATATCTGGCTGAAAAACTTCCCTTCCTCTCCCGTAAAAGACTGGAAGAGATAATAGCAGATCTCGAAGGCGGCCCAACTCTTAAGGTTAAAGATCTTATAAGTTATATAGACTTTCAGATAAATAAAAGGTAACTACTCAGGTGGATAGGCTGAAGACTGAAGACTGTTAGGAAAAAACGCATTAAAAGCCATGTTTGATGCAAGAATCAGATATTTCCGCCAAAGTACGGCAATCGTGCT
>JAIVWD010000294.1:0-4488 GCA_049190315.1 Deltaproteobacteria bacterium
TGCGTAAGCGTTCACGTTGAAATTAGAAATTAGAAATTGGAAATTTGCCCTTCATGCTTTTGTACTGTTCTTCCCAATTTCTAATTTAATCTCTCCCAAATTTCTACTTTCCAATTTCAAGTTTCAAGCCGTGAACGGCTACAAAGTTGCTTTAGGGCTCGCTCAAAAATAACTTCACATTTTGATGCGCCGATCCATCCCGCATGGCTGCGTTGCTCGTTGGTTAAATAGCCTGCTATTCGCCCTCCTCGCGCCTTGCCATGCGGGCGCCTCAACCCCTGAAAATGTAAATTTATTTTTGAGCGAACCCTTACGTAAAAACAAAAAAGGCCCAACTTAGATAGTTGGGCCTATATTTTTTGGCTCCCCAGCACGGACTCGAACCGCGGACTTAGTGGTTAACAGACACCATCTCCGAGTTTCCTAGTACTCCGTCTTTTCTGTTTATTTTATTGCGGTGATTAACACCGAAGAGACAAAGTGAGGAAGCGAACCAGCACATTAGTATCCAAAGCTTTCATTTGAAACTATCCTGCATCTTCTGCCTTATCCCATCGTCCATTTTCTCAATAGAAATGGGTTTCCTCCCCGGCTTGTGTAACCTGCCGAATACATCATCGACCTTCTTGGTGACCGGCCTAAGAAGCGCTTTTTTAGTTTCAGTGATCACAAATTCAATCTTGTCTCCTGCGTGTAGATTAAGAGAATTTCGAACTGCTTTCGGAATCGTTACTTGCCCTTTGCTTGTGAGTGTCGCTAATGCCATAGGAATCTTTCTCCTTACTATTGTCCATTTTCTTACTTCAGAGTAAGTTAAGGCAGATTGGCAGTCAACCCTTTTTTGACAGTAAACATATTGAAACTATTCATATAAATTTATGCAGGTTATATAATTTGCAGGTGTTTTTCCATATGATATCGGAAAGATATTCCGGATCTTCTTTTCTTGTTTCTGCCAGTTTAAGAAGGACTGATTTAACAAATGCCGGTTCATTGCGTCTGGTATGATTTTTTTCAGGCGCCGGTGTAAGATATGGCGCATCTGTCTCGACAAGTATGCGATCTGCCGGAATAAGGGGAGCAAGCTTTCTGAGTTCAGCGCCTCGACCTTTTATTGTTAATATTCCGGTTATGCCGATGTAAAAACCAAGCTCCATGTATTGATATAATTCTGATTTGTTTCCGCTGAAACAGTGAATGACCCCTTTTCTTTCCTTGCCATGTTTTTCTTTGAGGATTTCAAGAAGTCTGCCATTGCTGTCCCTTTCATGAAAAATAACTGGAAGGTCTAATTCGTCGGCGCTTTCAAGCTGCCTGACAAACCATTTTTCCTGATCTTTTTTTGGAGAATACATTCGGTTAAAGTCAAGGCCGATTTCTCCCCATGCCCGGACTTTTTTGTTTTTGGCAAGTTTGATTAGATATGAAAGAACTTGTTCTGAACAGTTTTTTGCATCGTGTGGATGAATACCTACAGAGGCATACAAACCACTATGGGATTCTGCCAGTGCCACAGCTCTAATGGAAGAATCCTTGTTTGTTCCAACTATCATAATTGCAGAAACACCGGCTTCATTTGCGCGTTTTATTACATCATCAATATCTTTATCATATACGCGGTCATCAAGATGGCAGTGGCTGTCAAATAGTTTCATTATTAACTCCAAATGTAACTACTCACGTAGTCAGGCTGAAGCTGTTTAGACTGAAGGCTGAAGGGGTCAGAAGAGCACGATTGCCGCACTTTGGCGGAAATATCTGATTCTTGCATCAAACATGGCTTTTAATGCCTTTTTTCCTAACAGTCTTCAGCCTTCAGCCTATCCACCTGAGTAGTTACCTCCATATTATTCTAAATCAATGTCGTGTAGCATTAAAGATTAGAGATATCAACATATTAAGAACGAGCCGAATAAATTCTTCAACATTTGCTAATATTATTAGTTTATGCTTTGTTGCGATAATGAGTTTTCAAGGTTTACGATTTAATTACAGAAATGTTTTATACTGGCTTAATCGACAGATTTTTGAAGGCAGTTATGGTGCTCGAAAATAGTAACGATAAGTTTAGGGTAGTTATATTAAGATGCCCAAACTATGATACAAAAAATCTTGATTATAATATTAATAGAGCATTTTCATATTTTGGCGGGATTGAATCACTTGTAAATAAGGGCGAAAAGATCCTGCTAAAACCGAATCTGCTGGTAAAAGATACTGCAAGGTCAGGAATTACAACTCATCCCTTTGTTGTAAAAGCTATGGCGGATATAGTTAAGACGGCCGGCGGTTTGCCGTTGGTTGGGGACAGCCCGGCATTCGGGAGTGTCAGTCAGGTTGCTGCAGCCTGCGGGTTGCTGCCTTTGCTTAAAAAAGACAATATTCCTGTTGTATCTTTCAGGGCAAACAGATCGTTTAATGATAAAATACGAATAACTGATACAGTCAGAGATTTTGACAAAATAATTAATATCCCAAAGCTTAAGGCCCACAGCCAGATGCTTTTTTCAGGAGCGGTTAAAAATCTTTTCGGCCTGGTTTCCGGGAAGCTTAAGGCTTGGAGACATTTTAAAGCCCATGCCAGTCACGAAAAATTTTCATTAATGCTTCTTGCCATTTACGAGCAGGTGCGTCCATGCTTTACCATTGTTGATGCCATAGATATTATGGAAAAGAAAGGCCCTCGCGGCGGGCCTGTAAGACGTGCCGGCCTGCTTTTCGCGGGGATAAACTGCATAAGCATTGACAGGGCTATTTGTGATGTATTCAATATAAATCCGGACAGGGTGCCGTTGCTTAAAACCGCCAGGAAATACGGCATTAATGGATGCAGGTTAAGCGATATTCAGATAGAAGGAGATGATGTTTCTGATGTCAGATCGGAAAAATATCTTTTTCCAAAAAAATTGAATGATATTTCTTTTTCATTCCCAAGAGTTATAAAAAGTGTATTGCGGCATCTTAAGACAAGATACGTTAATTAATTTCTGCAGCACTTTAGTGCTGTTAAATATTATTTTTTTGACCAGGATTTACAGGATATTCTGGATTAAATTTTTATCGTCATTCTCGCGAAGGCGGGAATCCAGTGCTTTTTCGGATTTTCTGGATTCCCGTTTTCACGGGAATGACGTTTGGCACAGGAACTTATTGAGAAGTTACCCTTTTTAAGCTTAACGTGTTATAATGATTATAATTATGATATTTTTACGTCATCATATATTAAGATTTCAAAGCATGATGAGAAATACTTCATACGACCTGTGCATGACTATCAACGAAACTATTATAAAATTCAGGTGATTTTTTGACTGAAAAATCTTATATTGCTATGACGGTTAAAACTGCGCGAAAATCGGTGTTATTGAATCTTCGGGTATAGGTCGTGCCAAACCATTGCATTGCCTTTTAGGGGGGTATCCACTCGTCTCTCGTAATGGTATGCTGGCTGTATGCAAGAAAAAATTCGCCATCCGGTACCTGGCATCGATTACCCGCGTACACTGATTGAGTTTGAGGAGTGGTTTTCTTCCGAGGAGGCCTGTATCCAGTACCTTCGTCGTCTGCGATGGCGTTATGGATTTCGATGCCCTGAGTGCGGCGGGGAGAAAGCATGGCCCACTAGCAGGGGCGAGCTTCGGTGTGTAGCATGTCAGCACCAGACTTCGCCGACTTCCGGCACGATTTTCCATGGGACAACGAAGCCCCTTCGTCTGTGGTTCCATGCGATGTGGCATATAACCAACCAGAAGTTTGGGGCCAGTGCGTTGGGACTTCAGAGGGTCCTGGGGCTTGGCAGCTATCAGACAGCATGGGCGTGGCTTCACAAGATGAGACGTGCGATGATTCGTCCGGGTCGCGAGAAACTCAGCGGTCTCGTGGAGGTGGATGAGACCTATGTCGGCGGCCTGGAGGAAGGCGTACACGGCAGACATACCGAGAAAAAGGCCATCGTAGTAATCGCCGTGGAGATCCACTTGCCGATGGGGTTCGGCCGGGTCCGGCTTGGACGCGTACCCGATGTTAGCGCGGAAAGCCTCGTGCCGTTTGTGCGGGAGGCCGTTGAGCCAGGCTCTGTTGTACACACCGATGGCTGGAAAGGATACAATGATCTCCCCGAGTGGGGCTACATTCGCAAGAAGACCATCCTGTCGTCCAGTCCAGAGCCAGCCCACGTCGTGATGCCAGGCGTTCACCGGATAGCAGCGCTGTTGAAACGATGGCTGTTGGGGACGCATCAAGGTGCGGCAAGTACACGGCATCTGGACTATTACCTCGACGAATACACGTTCAGGTTTAACCGGCGCACCTCAAGATCACGAGGATTGCTCTTTTATCGTTTACTGGAACAGGCGGTGCAAACTGATCCAACGCCCTACGCAAATATGATTGGAGGCAAATTCCGTCCCCGACAAGCCTAACGAGAGAGGAGTGGATACCCCCCTTATGGAGGATATTGGGAAAATCAATGTGGCTTTTCTTCCCATT
>JAIVWD010000295.1:0-4473 GCA_049190315.1 Deltaproteobacteria bacterium
CATCAGGGGAAAATCGTGCTATCTGTTCGGTGACGCTTTTCATAATCTTTGTATTGGTGTTTAAAAGATCATCACGACTCATTCCAGGTTTTCTTGCTATACCTGCCGTAATGATAACAACATCGGACTTTTCTGAAGCCTCATAATTATTGCTGCCAATAAGATTGGCATCATGTTTTTCAATTGGCGCCGCCTCTGCAAGGTCAAGAGCTTTTCCTTGCGGCACACCCTCAATAATATCAATCAGTACAACATCGCATAGTTCTTTTTCAGCCAGACGCTGCGCTGTAGTAGCTCCCACATTGCCTGCTCCGACTACGGTTACTTTTTTATCCATAAATTCTCCTTAACGCCCTTCGGGCGAGCTGATAGCTCTTAGCTGATAGCTCTTAGCTTTCATTTTGTCAATAATTTAATCTTTCCCTAATTTCTACTTTCCAATTTCAAGTTTCAAGCCGTGAACGACTATCATTTAGATAATTCTCCATTATTGACAATAATTATAAAATCATGGATATTAACACCTAAGTTAAATTTAAGTGCCCGCTACCTCCTGTTAATTTCATAATGAGCTTGTAACTTTTTGATATCTCTAATTACTGAAAGGACAAACACCATGGAACAAATCGTATTTGAAACTGATTTCCCAAAATTAAATTTACTAAAACGAGGAAAGGTAAGAGATATGTATGATCTTGGCGAAACCCTCTTAATGGTTGCCACTGATCGAATCTCAGCATTTGATGTGATAATGCCTGATCCAGTGCCGGAAAAAGGAAAAATTCTTACACAGATTTCCTTGTTCTGGTTTGATGTAATGAAGCCTGTTATATCTAATCATATTATTTCCAGTAATGTTGACGACTATCCTGAGATCTGTAAACCTTACGCAGAAATGCTTCGCGATAGGAGCATGCTTGTAAAAAAAGCAAAGCCCCTTCCTGTTGAATGCGTTGTAAGGGGTTATATATCCGGGTCGGGCTGGAAATCCTATCAGGAATCAGGGATTGTCTGCGGCATAAAACTGCCTGATGGTTTACAAGAATCTGAAAAGCTCACCGAACCTATTTTTACACCTTCAACAAAGGAAGAGGTTGGTGTCCATGATGTAAACATTAGTTTTGAAGAAGCTGTAAAAATAATAGGCAGAAGCCTCGCAGAAAAGGTAAAAGAGATAAGTCTTTCAATTTATAAAAAAGGGGCTGAACTGGCTGATAAAAAGGGTATAATAATTGCGGATACAAAATTTGAATTCGGCATTTTTGAAAATGATATCATTCTTATAGATGAATTGCTGACCCCTGATTCATCCAGGTTCTGGCCCAAAGAGTCTTACAGTCCTGGTCAGTCGCAAAAGAGTTACGACAAACAGTATTTAAGAGATTATCTTATTTCAATCAACTGGGACAAATTACCACCAGCTCCTTTTCTTCCAAAAGAAGTAGTCAAAAATACACGTGAAAAATATCTTGATGCATTAAACCTGATTACCGGAAAAAGTTATGGACTTTGAAAACAATCAGGTTCCACTGTCACTTATAGATTCAAAAGATCAAACCTTTCGTATTACAACCGAGACAGGCATAGATGATATTTTAGAATCTATTAAGACTGTGGGCTTGATAAATCCCCCGATACTAATAAAAAAAAAGTCAAAATATACCATCATATGCGGTTTTCGCCGAATTGCGGCATGCCGGGCACTTGGTTTGTTGAATATTGAGGCAAAAATTCCGGGCTCTAACACTAACGAGCTTGACTGCCTTAGAATTGCAATAACAGACAATTCATTCCAAAGGCCGCTTAACCTGATTGAACAGTCCAGAGCGCTTTTTATGCTTTCCGGCTTTTTTAAAGAGATTACAAGTCTCGCTGACGCAGCGTCATCACTTGGTTTGCCGCGCAATCCATCTCTTATAAAGAAAATAATAAATATCTATCATCTTCCATCGCCCATTCAAAACTGCGTACTATCCAACATTATTTCTCTTTCAATGGCAGTGGAACTCGGTAGATTTGAAAAACATGCCGGAATTACTTTTGCCGAAATTTTCAATGACCTTAAACTGGGGCTGAACAAGCAAAGAGAACTAATCACAATGATTAATGAAATTTCTCTTCGCGAAAACATTCCAGTCATGAAAGTTATTCAAGAAAGCGATTTCCAGGAAATTCTGCAAAATGATGAACTTGATCGAACTAAAAAGACCGAAAAATTAAGATTTTATTTAAAAAAGAGACGTTACCCCTCAATCACTCGTGCTGAACAGAAATTTGAAGAACTTGTTAAAAAATTAAAGCTCGGAAACAATATGAAACTGATTCCTCCAAAAAATTTTGAGGGCAACACATTTATTATAAAATTACACTTCAATAACCTGAAAGATCTTCAGGCTCACGCAGATACTCTTGAGGAAATCCTGCAAAATCCTATTTTTAAAAGACAGGTGTCGGGGGTCGGGGATTAAAAGCAGGGATCAGGGGTCGGGGATCAGGGATCAGGTGAAGCGCAGAATTTCGAACAAGGAATGTCGAAGGAAGGTAAATGAACATCGAACGTCCAACATCGAATGTTGAATGGGAAAAGATGAAGAAACAGTAACTACTCAGGTTCAAGGTTCACGGTTGGGAAACAATGAAAATTGAATGCTCAAACAGTCAGCTCTTTTATAGCGGGTTCGTCCGGTATTTATTGAGAAGAGTCACTTGGCAACTGACACCTGATCCCTGTTTTTTCCCTTCACATTATATGTCTTTACATTATAAGGGAAACGGGAAGCCATATATAAGGGATAGCGGAGGATTTTGTTGTCTTGATCAAAATATAGATTGTTGGCGCTCATAACGGTTTTGTATATAGGGTTATATTTCTCAGCAAAAACCTTTAAACTTTTGGCATGGGTTACCCAGCCAGATTTAATTTCAACAGGCAACACATTACCTTCGACTTCTCGCAAAAATTCCACCTCTGCAGTTTTTTTACGCCAGGAATAAATCTCTTCAACTCCTGAAAACAAAAATTCCTGGGCAACGAAATTTTCGGCAAAGTAGCCTTTGTAAGATCCATATTCGTAATCTAAGATGGTTTTAGGCGGCAACTTACTGATAGCACCCAGGATACCCACGTCAAACAAATATAATTTAAAGCAGTTTTCTTTGATGTACGCTGAAAATGGCAGATTTCCGCTATTTACAATATGAACCTTAATGATAAGCCCCGCTGTTTGCAGCCAATCAATGCCGCCGGATAATTTGGAATATCCTTTTATTCCCGGGATAACCCCCTTGAACTTAAATTTTGTAGCAGACCCGTTCTGCTCCCTGGCGAGTTGGGCTGGGACATGTCTCCACAGCCGATCAATATGCATGGCGTTTTGTTTTCCTGAATGTTTTGCCATATCAGCATTGTATGCTGCTATTAAATTCTCCTGTTTTTTTCGTACCAGATTTAAGGCCGTAAATAGATTATCTTTATTGTCTGCATAAGCTTGAACAACTTCCGGAAGTCCGCCAACAACAAAATATATTTTTAATTGATCCCACAGATGAGAATGAACAATTTCGGAAATTGAATCACCGGACTTATAATTACTGAAAAAATCAAACGACTTATTATCTCCAACACCTCTCAGAAATTCCTCAAAAGACATGGGATGCATACTTAAAAATTCTACTTTTCCTATTGGAAAAGATTCGTTGCCCAGATGAATACCCAGAAGTGAACCTGCGGCACAAAGCGCGAGCTCCCGCAACTCTTCCTGAAAGTATTTAAGGCTTGTTAATGCCCTTGGGCAATGTTGAATTTCATCAAAAATAAGGAGATCATTGCCTGTATCTATCGATGTGTCTAAGTAAAAATTCAATTCCTGTATAATTCTTTTTGGGTCTAAATTTTTCTCGAATAATTTTGCCAACTGCTCATCTTTTTCAAAGTTGACATAGTGGAAGCATGGAAAACATTTCTGGCCAAAGGCCTGTAAAATGTAAGTTTTACCAACCTGGCGGGGCCCTTTTAAGATAACGGGTTTTCTGTCGCCTTTATCTTTCCACTCTATTAATTTTTTCCAAACAGACCGTTTCATATTCCGACCACATTGAATTTAAATGAGGATTAATTTACAGTATTGATATTTATTCATATCACTTTTTCACAAAAAAGCAACTTTTTTAGCACCACTTTTTTAAAAAATCGACGAAAAATTCCAGTTTTACTTGTGGCAAACAGGACGTTTTACAAACCGGAAGATATCAGAACTGTTCGGTCTGTCGTACTCATCCATTAGCAGACGAGTTGGTATTTTCAGAGAAAAACTTCGTGTCGATAAAACAAGCAGAAAATGACTGGATAAAATTAGGCAGACTCCGGGAGTTTGATTCACTGAACAGGTATCTTTGACAGAAATCCAAATAGTATCGTAACCATTTTAAATAATGGTTATGAAATTTTTGGGGTATTTTGTTTTTGACCAATAA
>JAIVWD010000296.1:0-4470 GCA_049190315.1 Deltaproteobacteria bacterium
GCGCGGCAATCCACAAATCGTTGTTACCGATAGGCTTCCCTTTGGACTCCAGTGATGCACGGATGGCCCCATAAGTTTTCCCGGCATTCTCCGGCATTGGCAAAACAGGAACAAAGGTCTTGAACTCCTCCAGTAACTGCAAAGCCTTTTTACGCTGCTGACTTTTCTCGGCACCATACAGCAGTTCCCCCCACGTGATAACTGAGATCGCAGCATCACCGGGCTTAAGCTTTTGAAAACGCGCTAACACTTCCCTAGGCTTCTGACGTTGAATGTAGATGCAAATGTTGGTGTCCAACAAATAACGAGTGGACATCACAATCCCTCGCGATGCTGTGGCGGCATATCATGGCGGCCTTCGGCAAAAAAATCGTCGGGAAGGTTGGCCAACAGCTCAAAAGCCCGAGCCAATCCTTTGGCTGGTTCCCGAAGCACAATTTCGTCGCCACGGCGAAAAATTTCAAGCACCTTGCTCCTGACGGAGAATTCCTTTGGCAACCTGACCGCCTGACTATTTCCTGATTTAAAAACTCGAGTCGTCGTCACAACAGCCTCCTTTCTTTGGGGCACGAGTTTGTCCCCCCTTACGGAATCGGACAAGATGTTTCTGCTTATGTATACACGTCTAAGTATATACTTATAAAAACTGAAGTTTCCCATTTTTTTATTGAGACGGGCAGCGGGGCGGCCGGTGCGTTCCGATGTAATTTATAATAATAACAAATGGTTAAGGGGATTTTGGTCGCGGACCGTAACCTACTGATATCATTGGAAATACTGCAACCACTTTTTATTGAAAATAATGTATTTAACTTATATTTCAGATAGTTATCGTTGATTGCGAGGCCCAGTTGTGCTATGGTTGTTTTGCCCAAACAAACCTCACAACGAAAGGCCTCGCATGATCATACTACACGACATTCTCAAAAAACTCAAAAATGAATTTGCGCATTCCCGAAAAAATGATGAACGTTCAATTTGGTTTATATACACCATCGTTGCGATCATTGTTCCGTTTACTTCTTCGAAAACTTCGAATCTACTTCGATGTCTTAAGGCTCTGTTCGGGTTTGCCGGCATTCACAAAAAGCGATACTACACGTTCATGGCATCGCCCAAGATCCCCTGGCAACGGCTTTGGCAGTGTCTGTGGAAAATGATTCCCGCACCGTTGACAGATGACAGGCTGCTGTTGGCTCTTGATGACTATATCAATCCGAAGACAGGAAAGAAAATCTTCGGATGCGGCAAGGTTTTCGATCATGCCGCAAAACAGAATCAGTCAAGATATCCATGGGCCCAAAACATTGTCGCCATTGGATTGCTAAAAATTGTCAAAGGCCGCTGGGCATGCCTGCCGTTGAACTATCGTTTCTATCATTTGAAAAAAAGCATTGAGAACACAAAACGGCTGTTCAGCAAGCCTGTAATCGAATTTGAGACCAAACTTGATCAGGCCGTCCATATGATAACCGATATCGCCGGGGCGTTTGGTCAAACAAGTATCTTAACGATAACCGACTCATGGTTTGGCAATAATGGCCTGTGGAAGCCGTTACATAAAAGGCTTGGCCAGCGGTTCCACATGCTATCCCGGCTTCGATCGAACAATAACGTTTTCCAACTGCCCGGGCCGAATACTAAAAAGGGTCCGGGACGTCCCAGAAAGTATGGCAGGAAACTTGGCAACGCGGCTTTGTTAGCCGCCCAATTCAAGCCTCTGGCAAAGCAGTACAGCGTCAACCTTTACGGTCGCATCAGGTCTGTTGACGCCTATGAGCGTGTTGTGATGCTCAAAACGCTCAAATGCGCAGTCAAAGTCGTGTGGATCTATCGAAAGACGCAATGGATCGCACTTTTTTCTACTGACCTGACACTTTCAGTTGAGCAGGTGATCGAATACTATGGTGCCCGATGGAAGATTGAGGCAGCATTCAAAGAGCTGAAACGAGACATTGGCAGCGCCGAAACGCAGAGCAGGCATCCGAATGCCGTCATGAACCATCTGCACTTTTGTATGATGGCCACGTCAGTGGTTTGGATTTACGCAAGCCGCCTGGCGAAAACACCCAGCCGCCGGCACGTCGTTAAAGGCCGCAACCATTTTGCCTTCTCCGATGTCCGCAGACTGGTGGCGAAAGCCGCACTGGATGATAATTTTGGTATACTTTTCCCTGTGCCACGTAAATCCGCCGTTAATTCTCTCGTGGCTGTACTGTTGCGCATGGCGGCATGAAGCATTTTAGGAAACTTCAGTATGTAAATTTAAGCAACTAAATTCATAGCAGCCATATAGTAAGAGTTATTTCTATAGCCCCACCGAAGATAAATACATTCATCAACCCAATTATTCTTTGGAGCAAACCCCTTTTAAAGATATATCAGTTACATTATCCGTGCCTTTGATCTCAACTAATACTTTATCGTCCTTAAATACCATGGTTGCCACTCCCTTAATAGTACTGCCAACATTATGATAATAGTGAGAAAAATAATATTGAGAAAAATAATCTTTTCGAATCCAGGCCCCTTTTCTGGCCCATCTCTCTTCACCATACCCTTGAAGTCTGTATACATCGTCTAAACCTACAATATGTTGATAAACGCTACCTCTATTTCCAAGCCAATCGATATGCATCACATCACTTTTTTTAGTGAATTTGAAGGTTAAAGATTTTAGACTTAAAGCATTTTCTTCAAAATTATACTTTTTCCCAGTTATTTTTATTGCCAGTTCAGGCAAAGAAGGAACCGGTTTAGCAGAATTGGAGTCGGCCATTTCATTCAACATCGATGATAATTGTTGGTTTTTGTCTGAGTTTTTAGGCAGTGGAACAGATGAAGTTGCTGCGGGAATGATCCAGTTTTTCAATAGGGTATTCGCATAAAAAAAATCAGATTCTAAATGAATACCCGTAAAAACAACGACCATATTCTTATTTGGTATAACAAAAATATACTGTCCACCATAACCAACCGCCATATAGTAGCCAGCATTATCAAGGTGCCATTGAAATCCATATTGGTCAAAAAGGTCTTGTTTGATATGCCCTTGTGTGGAAAGGTCAACCCATGATTCCGAAACAACCTGTTTTCCATTCCAATGGCCTTTATTCAAGAAGAGCAATCCAAATTTGGCCATGTCATGGGGATTTAGCCAGATTTCTCCCCAACCGATGTTAATTCCTTGAGGGTTTTCTTTCCAACTGACGTCCGTAATCCCAAGGGGATCAAAAAGGTATTGATCTGCAAAATCACGTAGCTTCATTTCTGTAACCTTTTGAATGATAGCACCAAGAATAAATGAAGCACCATTGCAGTATTCAAACCTTTCGCCTGGAGCTTCAGCCATTGGCAGGTCGAGAAAGTGTTGTACCCAGTCATCACTGCTCATCATTTGTTTCAAACCATCCCATTGGTATTTATAAGAGTCCCTGCATTTTATTCCTGGGGCCATCATCAAAAGGTGTTTCACGGTCATATTCCGTTTGTTGCCATCTAAGTTATTAAAAGATTTATCAGGAAAAAATTCGATAACTGGTTGATCAATACTCTTAATATATCCTTTATCAATTGCAATGCCTATTAAAGCTGAAGTAATACTTTTCGTACATGAATGAATGATATGCTTAAGTCCCTTTTCAAACGGGTAGAAGTAAGCATCTGTCACTAAGTATCCATTGCGGACTATTGTGATGCTATCGAAATGAGCTTCCATTTTTTGGATTATTATCATCATTTCGATCAGTTCGCCCGAATCAATGCCTTGTTTTTCAGGGGTGGACGTTCTCCAACCTTCTGTTGGAGAATAATCAGTAGATGCAATGGAGGGTGAATAGCATAATATGATTAACACAAAGACAGGTACGCAATAGGAAACAATTCTTTTAAGATTTAATTTCATACTCCTCTCCTTTCATTTAACCATTTGTATTAAAGCCCATATTAATTAAACAGCAAAGTGATTGGATGCATCAAGCAAGAGGAAGCTTTCCCTATTAGGCTTATTTTGAGTGGCTTCTCCATTTAATCTTTACCTAATTATTAGATTAAAGTTTAAGTGAAACCAGAATCTATTTCAGATGGAGGGGTCGCTTCGGCAGAGAAGATGGATCAAAAATGAACGGAAACTCCAGTTTAAAATGAAAAAGCACTGTTTTTCAATTGCCACATAGTGGTATCAGCTGTCAAGACGATTTTACACTTTTGTAGATTCTATCTCAGATGGATAGCTTTATAAGCTATTATTCAGAAAATATTGTAAATGATGTGATGGATGGGGTGGAATTGGAGTATGTCAAACTGTGATATCATAAAATATCACAAATTTACCCAAAATGCAGATATGTAGATGTAACCACAACTCTGGTAAAAATACAGATATCGTAATCTGATATCACAAGTTTTGAAGGTCGGTCAATTCTGCATAGATGTTTACAATATCTGCAATTTTTAGAGGTCAAATTTTAT
>JAIVWD010000297.1:0-4446 GCA_049190315.1 Deltaproteobacteria bacterium
AATGACAATATCGTAAAAAGTCAATATCCGACGGCAAAGTAAAAAGTTCCAAATTCAAGGCGCGCAAATCATGAGGAATGAGGCGTACTTATAGTACGCTGCAGTGACGAAGGATGCAGCGCAACGCAGAAGTTGGACTTTTTACGAAGCCGTCATGGATTGATTCTACGATCTGGGCTTTTGTTAAGGCTATGGCAGTGCCTTCTTTCTATAAAATCCAAGATAAAACTGCTATTCCAAGGATTAACGTAACAATCCCAAACAACCTGTATGTTTGATCTGATGCTGAGTTGAGATACCAATCAATAAGTTCATCATACAAATTTTTAGGAATAAAAAATATAATCCCCCCTTCGATGACAGCCATGAATCCAATTAATCTTATTAACCACGAGTGATGGCTTGCAGTTGCAGAAACCACAAGAAGAATACCCATTATAGCTTCAAAGGCTGAGAGAATTTTTCGATCAATCTTGTTGAATATATTTCTCAACACGTTTCTGGATTCATTGGCATAAAGAATAGTGCAACATCCAATTGTGATACAGAACAAGCTTATTGCATAAAGAAACCATTTCATAATTGAAGTCCTTAAAAGTCAAATAGTTGTCATGAAAAGCCATTATTGCGGAAAGTGATCTGTATATTCACAAACACCACAGCAATTGTCAAGATTTGATCTGACAAAGTGTATCGTTTTTTGAATATTCTTGACAAGTTATTTTGAATTTGGGAAAGAAACAGATGATTTCTATGTAGTTGCATCAACCTTTAATAAAGGAGCATATGTGATTATTATAATGAACCCCATTTCTCACATTGAGAGGCGGGGTTTTGTTGTATAAAGAGGCAGTTTTTTATTTCTATCAGTTTATTAAACGATTATTAGTACGGAGGCGGTGATGTCAGAAGAAAGGGTGTCATTATGTTGAATAGTGAATAGTGGCATCTTATTTACAATTCAAGACGCGACACCATTCATGCGGGCACGTACCCGATCGGGCTGTTTTCCGGCGACAACCACTTGGTCTTTTTCAATGCCAAAGATTTCTGCAACCCTTTCGGTAATCTTTGTCAGCGTCCATCCTTCCGCCTTTAACCGGTACCGTCGTTCCATTTGCTCTGATGCCTGGCTCAGAACTTTTTCGACAAAATCACTGTCCCCCAAAATGCGCTCATCTCCCTTTATATGAATCTTCATCTTACGCATCGATTTTAATACACCCCAACCACCGATACTCCTTAATACTCCTCCTCCGGTCATTTCCGGATTTCGTCCCAGGCCGATGCCTTTCTCCACAAAGTCCCGGTACTTTTTTCGTGCCGCATATTGGCTTTTACCAAAGAGTTGCAACACCGAATCGGTATCTTGCCAAGGATTTTTGCGTTTTCCCATAATAATGCTGTGACCGGTATACCTGTCAAGCGACTTTAAATCTTTTACAATCCCGGCCCCCTTTGTTCCACGGGTCGTTCGGCCTTCGACCACCTCAATTGGTTGATAAAATAAGTAGATTTATTCAAACCGATTTTTCAGTATGTCAAAGTTACCTTCGTCAAGTTTTGCATTATCATCGAAAAAAATCAGAATGGCACTTGACATTCGGACATAATTGTCCGATAGTAATCCACATGAAAGGTAATGAGTTCATCAAACGGATTCGCAAATACGGTAAACAACATAATATGTATGTTCAGTGGATGGCCGAAAGAGGAAAAGGCAGTCACGGAACCTTATACTTGGGCAATCACCATACCATTGTTCGCAATCCGAAAGAAGAGCTGAAAACTGGAACTTTTAACGCTATGCTCAAGCAACTTGGCTTGAAAAAAGAAGATATCTAACTGAGGTTGAACATGAACCAATTTACTTATCCTGTAACCTTGATACCAGATGAAGTAGATGGCGGTTTTACCGTTATCTTTCGTGATGTGCCTGAGGCTATCACTCAAGGAGATACCGTAGAGGAATGTCTGACTGAGGCTGCCGACTGCATAGAAGAGGCTATGGCAGGGCGTATTCGCCGTGGTGATGAGTTACCCGTACCATCCAAATGCAAGACAGGGGAAAAGCTGGTTCCCGTTCCTATGCAAACGGCCATGAAAGCCGCTCTTTATCAGGCTATGAAGGAAACCGGCATTTCCAAGTCTGAACTTGCCCGCAAAATGGGTACTCACGAGAAAGTGGTGCGTCGTATCCTCGACCCACATCATGGAACCAAATTTCCGACAATGGAACGTACGTTGTTTGTTCTGGGCAAACATGCCGAATTACATGTCACCTAAAAAGAGGGCTAAAGGGGGTGCTTACTGATTCGCCGCTTCATCATCCTTTAGCAGACGGTCGATAACCCTCGCAAAATATTCCGCGGGATAAGCACCTTTTATAGCCACGCCATTGACTAGAAATGCGGGGGTCACTGTCAGTCCAGCAATTCTAATTATGACTTTAGCTCAGCTTCATAAGGGTGGCTTCAGACATTTTCAGACTCCATCAAATTTTGCTGCAAATCAATAACTATTTAATATTATAAGATATCTTTTCTATAGACAGCCGCATTCATTTCTGATACTAAAAGATGTTGATTTACATCTTTATTATCCGGAAGGATCGAATGCGCTGTTCCGAAGAGATAGAAAATAAAATTTTGCTCAAACGAAAGCTCTCAGAGTTTTCTTTTGACAATATGGTGAAACATTTTCGCTCTTTGATATCTGATTTCCCCGACAAGCGTACCGGGTCAAATACTCGTTACGCCATTGAAGATGCGGGGTTAGGCGCTTTTTCTGTTTTTTTTACTCAGAGCCCATCCTTTCTAGCATTTCAAGATACTATGCAAAAAGCAAAAGGGAAAAGCAACGCTCAATCTCTGTTCGGAATGCAAAAAATCCCAAGCGATAATCACATCAGAGATTTGCTGGATGTGGTGCACCCTTCCTATGTATTCCCTATGTTTTCATATATTCTTAATGGACTAAATGAATCAGGTTATCTGAATGTATTTCGTTCCTTCAATGGTAACTTATTGTGCGCATTTGACGGCACGCAGTATTTTTCTTCGAAAACAATCCATTGTGAAAACTGCAGCAAAAAAGAACATAAAAACGGGACTACAACCTATTTTCATAATGTTGTTACCCCAGTAATTGTGGCGCCTGGGAATAACAAAGTCATTCCATTACAGCCAGAATTTATCATACCGCAGGATGGGCACGCAAAACAAGACTGTGAGAATGCGGCGGCCAAACGTTGGATTCGCCAATATGCACTGATGTATAAAGAGCTTGGGATCACCGCCCTGGGCGATGATTTGTATTGCAAGCAACCGTTATGTGCTTTGATGTTAGAGGAAGGACTTGATTTCATTTTAGTATGTAAGCCTGATTCCCATAAGATACTTTACGAATGGTTGGAAGAATTGGAAGCAATGCAAGCTATCCAAACAGTAGTAGAAAAACGGTGGACAGGAAGAGCTCACAAAATTGATACGTATCGTTTTGTAAATCAAGTGCCATTACGTGACGGCGATGATGCTCTGGAAGTAAACTGGTGCGAACTTATTACAACTTCGCCCGATGGAAAAATCTTGTACAAGAATGCTTTTGCAACCAATTTTAAGATTTCAAAGAACAATGTAAAAGAGATTGTAAGGGATGGCCGAACACGCTGGAAAGTGGAAAACGAAAACAACAACGTTCTGAAAACAAAGGGATATCACCTTGAACACAACTATGGTCATGGCAAAAAGCACTTATCCTCTCTTTTGCTAACCTTAAACCTGCTGGCTTTCTTGTTTCACACCGTACTTGAGATAATGGATGATAAATATAAACTGATTCGTGATAACCTTCCCACGCGCCAAACCTTTTTTGATGATATACGCGCCTTGACCCGATATTCGTACTTTGATAGTTGGGATGCCATGTTAACTTTTATGATACACGGACTCGAACTGGATGTTCCAGATACAAGTTAACTTACATTTGTGTCTCATTTAGTTGAACAGTTAAATCAGTATTGGCACTAAAATGACGGAATTTCCGAGCATCAATGAATTGGTTTGTCTAAAAGCTGACTACAAACATGGTTGATGGTGTTCTGGATTGAAAAATAGCTTTTCCAGAAGCACACATATCTTTAGTTCTCTCTATTTCGCCGATATACATTTTGAATTTGCTTGATAAATAACCCAATACGGCTATCATCAGCAAAATTTATATTCAAAATGAGAATTGCTGCAGATTGCTGCAGGGTGGGGGGTTATCTTTTATACGAAGAATAATATACCTCGAAAGGCCACAAATTGCGGTTTTTCACTGGCCATGAACACCAATAGCTGCGTTGCTCAGGCTTGCAATAGCCTGCTATTACACGTCTTCGCGCCTTGCTCTTGATGCTCATTGCTCACCGAAAAAAACGCAATTTGCAACCTTCCGAGGTATATT
>JAIVWD010000298.1:0-4430 GCA_049190315.1 Deltaproteobacteria bacterium
CAGAAAGTGCTTGACATCTGGTATATGTTTGTATATTGAGGGCATATGCCACGGTTAGCAAGATTAGATGCCCCTGGGGTTTTGCACCACGTCATGGGACGGGGTATCGAGGGGAGAGAAATTTTTCAAAACGATACAGATCGCCAGGATTTTGTAGATCGTTTAAGCCAACTGGCGATCAAGGGCGCGTTGGATGTCTATGCGTGGACCCTGATGCCCAATCATTTCCATCTGCTGGTCAAGACTCGCAACCAGCCTCTTTCAGCGAATATGCGCAAATTGTTAACCGGCTATGTCGTCAATTATAATAAGCGACATCGTCGCTATGGCCATCTGTTTCAGAATCGGTATAAGTCCATCGTTTGCCAGGAGGATACATATTTAAAGGAACTGGTTCGCTATATTCATCTGAATCTACTTAGATCCGGTCTGGTAAAGGATTTAAATGAACTCAAGCAGAATCGTTGGTCAGGGCATTCGGCCATTGTGGGTAAGGTCAAAAGGGACTGGCAGGATACGCAATACGTACTATCGTTTTTTGGCACTGATGGTAGATGCCGAAGGCGTTATTTAGACTATGTCAGGAAAGGAATACCACTTGGTCGGAGACCGGAATTGGTGGGCGGTGGTCTACTCCGGAGTTCAGGCGGCTGGTCAGAGGTGCTTGCGAGAAGAAAACGGGGTGAGAAGCAAGCTTTTGATCAGCGTATACTGGGTGACAGCGAATTTGTACAAGAGATCCAAACGGATCCGGATGATTTGATTAATAAAAATTTAAGACTCTCAGGACAGCGTATCGATCTTGAGGCGTTAACAGAGAAAGTCTGCAAATTATATCAAGCATCGATAATAGAGCTTCGATCCGGCAGCCGGCGGAAGCCGGTGATTAAAGCCCGGAGAGTGATATCGTGGATTGGGGTAAGAGAGCTTGGCTATACAGGGGCGGAGGTTGCAAGATATCTGGGGGTAACAAATTCATGCGTGACACGAATAGTGACATCTGATAGCAAACCGGAGATAGGCAATTTACTTGATAACTTAAGCACGCTCAGCACGAACGTCCCCTATTTCTTCGACTATTCGACAAAACAATAAAAAATATCATCCTCAAAAAATTCCGCCCATAAATGATTGAGAAAACCCTCAAAAACATCGTTATTGGACCCATACCAGACCCGTTCTGAATAGTATTCCGTTTAATTTTGAATTGTTAGTGCGACCCCCACGGCACCAATTCCATCTTTTCTGCGACTTGACAACCATGTGTGTGAGGCATATAATAAAGCACTATGAGTCAGGAGGTGAATCATGACACAAATTACCTTGCGTGGGCTGGAGCCGGAAATCGAACGCACAATACGAAGGATGGCAAAAAAAAGCGGTAAATCCCTTAACCGTGTTGCCCTGGATATGATTAACAAGTCTATGGGATCAGATAAAAGGCCACCGGCGGATTCATTGAGAAAACTTGCAGGTGGCTGGAGTGAGAAAGATGCTGTGGAGTTTCTCGAATCCATTAAATCCTGTGATCAAATTGATGAGGAGCTGTGGACGTGAAAATCATGCTGGATACAAGCGCATATGTGGGATTCAAACGTAATGCTCCAGAGGCAGTGGAAGTTATTGTAAAGGCTGAATTGATATTGTTTTCTCCGATTGTCCTGGGAGAACTCATGTTTGGGTTTCGCAACGGTACGCAATTTAAAAAGAACATGGTCGACCTTAACAGTTTTTTGGAGCATGAGGCTGTAAAGCTGGCGCAAATCGGAAAAATAACTTCCGACCGCTATTCAAGAATCGCAGCTCAGCTTAAGCAGCAGGGAACACCAATTCCCACCAATGACATATGGATCGCGGCACAAACGATGGAACAAGGCGCAGAACTTATCACAGCAGATCAACATTTTGAGAAAATTAGTGGTCTTGTTTACTCGAAATTATAAATGACCAGAAAACTTCCTTCTAATTAATTAGTGCCTGAACGAAAAGTCACTGTTTTGCGGGCCAGCCTGGCCGCTGACGCTCAATCATTAAATTACTACCGTTCAAAACGATGGCGGCTAATAGCAAATCGAATTTTGGCAACGGTTTCTCTAAAATTAGACCTACCTCTGCGTTAAGTACTCTTTTTTTTAGCAGAGATTATCTTTTATGCTGCTTTGCGTCGCTTTTGCTTCTTTAGCTCTTTCTGTTGAAGCAGGTGGCCCAATATCTGTATATTCCGCGCTAAAACTGATAACGCGACATAGCGTTCAAATCCATGTAAACCGTGATCCAGGCAGCGGTCTAATCCGTGATTTTCTAATGCATTAATGGAAGATTCAACTGCTGAATGCTTGCGCCTGGATTCAATAAATTCTTCTGAATGCTCGATTTGTTTGTCTTTGGCGGATAGTCGACCCTTTTTGGGTAGAATAACGTAATCTAATATATTGGCTAACTCACTTTTGTTGCCAGGGCTATAAAAACCCTTATCAAAACTGCTACCAACAAGATTTTCGAATCTATCCTTGGCCTCTTGAACCATGGTAACAGCCACCTTATCATCAGTTTGTTGCTGCATGACTCGGTGATGAAGAAGGAAACCATACTGATCTTTTAGCACGCAAACCCTTAAACCTAACTCTTGCGGCACACCGGCTTTGCCCTTGCTGATCCATTCGGTATGCTGTTGAAAAATTGAAAAAACTTTTTCTTCGTGCGGTATCTTCTCATCCAATACGACTCTTATGCGGATCTGATCGATTTGTCGCTCCGCATGACGAATATATTCTTCAACGACACTGAGTCTTAAATCCTGGGACATCGATAATATCCCAAGCTGTCGTAGAATACGGATCGTCTCCTTGGCTTTTAATACGAACTGCTGGCAGACGTTGATGTAATTTTGATGTTCGGCAACAATGAATTTATCTCGTTTTTCCCTTTTAACTTCATTCTTTGATGTGGAGCGGTTCAGTCTTTGAATTCCACGCAGTAAGCCTTTTACTGTCATTATATTATGATGACTTTGCCGCCAGGCGGTAATGCCGATCTCAGAACAAATGATTGCAATAAGGTAAATCGTTTTGCGCATGGCATCAAAAAGAAGATTGGTGTCAGTCGGATAATGCACATCGGTTTCAACTACAAAGGAATCACAGCTGCCCCTTAATTGGTGATCTTTCTTTGTCGTAATAATGCTGTGGCCGGCTTTAACAACTACTTGATTAATCTCATCGAGTATAGGCGGAGTCAGTAAAACAATATTATCTCTTATGGTCTGCAAGGCATATTGGCCATCATCAAAATCAGTCTTGCTGTGGCCGAGCATTTTACGTAAATTTCTGTGGTTGTTGGCCATCTCCTGGACCTTATCGTAGTCCCAGTTGCAGTTTAAACGCAGAGTTCCCAAAACCAGAATCTTCCATAGATCCATGCCGGGTCTTCCGGTTTTGTGGTTTTTTTTCGGCACTATTTGTTTTAAGACTTTAAAAACCTTTTCGCGTATAGGCGCTGTGCAATGAATGTACTGCAGCCCCATTAGCAGCTTGGGAATTTCATCTCGAGATTGAAGATCAAATTCAATGTTGGCGATATCTGTTTTCCAAAATTCCATTTGCAAATCGATGACTTTTCGCATAGATTATTTTCCACGAAGATTTTTCAGGTTAGACTTGTTTTTGCTTTTCTACTTTCCGGGTAGAAAATCGGTATTTACCGTTAATTCAATAAGATACATACCGTCAACAAGTTATTAATGCAAGTAAATTATGCATTAAACTGGAAAATCTTCGTTTTACTTTTATGCGAAATTTTTAAACAATTTCAATATATTAAGTATTACCGTTCAAACACTAATTAGTAGCACCAGGTTTTGCTGGAGCTGGTTTTTAATCCCGTCAAAAAGACCGAAGTTGTGAAGCAAAACTTTCGGGAAAGACGCCGCCTCCCATTCCAATTGGTCACCGCAACCTGCAAGCGAGCCTATGCCGGTGGCGCCGGTCAGAAACCATGCAGAAACCAGGGCGGCCCTTTTTAGAAATCCTCTGCGGTTCAGAAGGCTGGAATCTAAAAAGGCATCATCACCTATTTTGTCAAATCCTTTAATTTTATGCATATCAACCTCTCGAAAGTCATTTATATTTCATATCCAGGATAAAAGGGACATCCTACAGCCCTTCTGTCAAGAGAAAAATTATAAAACTATTATTTTATGAAAGGAAGAGGGTCCCATCTTAAATATTAAATATTGCTGAAAGTGAAGGCAGTTGGAGATTTATCTTTGACTGCCTTTTTGTTTTAGTTGCAAGGCTAAAATGATTCGAAACCTATTTGATGTTCCGTTATAAAATTTTCTCAGATATTTGAGCAACTGT
Source organism: Deltaproteobacteria bacterium (assembly GCA_049190315.1). Lineage (GTDB taxonomy): Bacteria > Desulfobacterota > Desulfobacteria > Desulfobacterales > ETH-SRB1 > B13-G4. Next base: position 4,359 of record JAIVWD010000298.1, read on the forward strand.
TAAGACCGTGTTAGAGTAATTCTTACCTAAACTGATCGTAAACAAAAGGGCAATCAGAGCCATCTATAGAAA
>JAIVWD010000299.1:0-4430 GCA_049190315.1 Deltaproteobacteria bacterium
ACAAAACAGCTAAAATCGGCCGGAGAAACGCTGGGAATCAGGCTGCTGGATCACATCATTTTTAATCATAAAGGATACTTCAGCTTTCAGGAAAATGGGGATATATAGACTTTCAGATAATTAATTTCACAAGGCCAGAAGGAGGAAGGCGTATTAGTTATACGTCGACGACTGATAACACAGTGAAATTATTTATCTGAAAGTCTATAACTGTAGTTCAGCATCCGTCACAAAAAGCTTGTGGCTACTACCTATTTGAGGATATATACATTTGGGTAGTCCATAAGCTTCAAAGTCGCGGCAATGACACCTGCAACTGCCGGAACATCGTGAATGATTATCAGGGCGTTGCTCTTGTTTAGCTCCTCCATCATGGGTTTCGAGAACATGTTGCCGTAATCAACGTAGTTGGCCCCCTTGACATGACCTTTCTTAAACTTCGCTTCATCGCGAAAATCCACAAACGTACAATTTTTTAGCTTTCCGGCATCGCCTTCGGTGATGATTAGCGCGGCAAAATCGTTCTTGTTCACAGCAATCAGGGCATCAAGAAGTTCCGGGTTGCCTTCCGTGGCATACCCTGCCTTTTTCCACCCATTGATACCATCTTTCATCCAGTAAACATTCTTGTAGCCATTCGCAACCGCCAACCTGGCGGCGTGATAGGATTTCCATCAAGTGCTTGATGCGCAATAGGTTATAATGGGAGTGTTCTTGTCTTTTGGAAGCTGAGCTATGTCAAAGTCGACTTCGCCCAGAGGCATATCAATATGTTTGTGGTCCTTCGGAACCAAACACGTTATGTGGATTGTGCCGGAAGGATGACCCTTCATGAAGTCGGTCGTGTGACTGTGGCATGCAACCACTGTCGCACCATTTTCGTGAAGTTTTTTTGCTTCTTCCAGGTTTACCGCTTTAAAGCCGTCTCCTCCTTTTTCAGGAGCGGGCACCTTGGCCGTAAAACCGGGCGTTGAAAATCCGACTATCAACAATAATGACAAAATAATAATTGACATTTTTCTGTGCATCACTAAACTCCTTTCTGTTTTCATGTTGTTGTTTTTTGGTAATTACCAACCGTCAAATATAGGCATGATCATTAAGAACCGTGTACTTGTACCACCCCGAAAGACCTACAAGGCACTTTACCGAGCCCTTAGTAGAAATCAATCAAAATTCATCAAAACCGCAAGATATAGCCCGTCCATCATGACGTTGTTATCTTTTTTAAGTTAATGACAGCACTTTTAAGCCGCAGCACTTCTCAATGGGCTGAAAGTCCTTATCATTGTGCAGGAGAGGTATGTCGTTTTCGATGGCAACCGAGGCAATCATACAATCCAGTGGTTTTCGGATTGTGATACCAATTTTACGCAATTTTCTATAAATATCGGCAGATCTTAAAAAAACAGTATCTGGCATTGGAAGTAAAATTAAAGCATTGAATAAGTCTCTTGTTTTTCTGAATTCTGTATCTTGCCGAATGCCTTGAAGTACCTCTGCCAAAATGATACCGCAGATGCAGATGTTTTCTCTACGCTTAATAATGGTTTCCAACGCCACCACATGGGGAAACGATCGTGCCGCAAAAAAATCGATCCATACAGTTGTATCGACAAGAATCATCATATATCACGCCTGCTGCGCCACTCATTAAGATTGCCCTCCCAATGAACTTTACCTCTTAGTTCGAGAATCTTAGTTTGTGATTCATGTCGAAGCAACTCACGTAATGCATGGTCAATTAAAGCCCTTTGTGTTTTTATACCGGTCGCTTTAAAGCATTCTTCTACAAGTTTATCATCAAGTACGATATTCGTACGTTTCATCAGGGCACCTCCTTTTGCATACACATTATCATGTAAATGATGTGTATGCAAGCAAAATATCGTAAAGATAACGATTTGGTCACAGGAAGAAAAGAAGGCTCATGTATAGGTGAGTTCAACTTAAAATTGGTTTTGAAAAAATGCCTCGGCCCTTCCTGTCGAGTGCACTAAAAGGAGACTTTGGTGTCAGAGAGCTTTGACACCAATTCGTTCTTGTCAGAGCAACTTGCATCCGTCACGAACAAGCTGACTGACGAATTGTTTATGCTTTATATCGCTATTTTTTTCATTTTGTATTCCCTTTTTTATACTCCATCAAAGCTTCCTGAGCATAACCAAGTTAAAGGGGAAATACCGGTGTCGCACCGAATAAGTATTTCCTTGATCTTGGTTTATTGCTGCCTGGAAGTTAATCTGCCTGATCAGCCGAATCGCCGTATACGTGATCCGTTCGTCCGGTGGTGTGGGAGGGCTCCTCAGTGATGGGGAGCCCTATCCCGATATGTGGTGCCTTATCGCTTCTGAAATTCAAACTACTTTCCGTATTTTTGTTTCATTTGCAACTTCTTCAGCTCATCCTGGGTGAATGGTTCAGCGTAAACCGCCATTTGGATGAGAGGTTTCACCGTAGGTTCAAAAGGCACCCATTTACCTTCCTTTTTTTCTAAAAACGGCCAGTTCAAAAGACTCGGAACCAGAGGGAGCACGCCTTTGTAAAACTCGAGTTTGCCATCCTTGAAGGTGGCCGGAGTAAATTTTTTGGATGAGGCAAGGATATTGACAGCCTTCGTAGCGTGGCATTGCTCGCACTTTCTGCCCTCACCCATAATTGAATGGGTAAAGTAAGGAACATAGGCTATAAAGGGCTCGTTCTTAGGACCGACTAAGGTTTGTATTGTCCCGCTTGTAACTTTTCCTCTGTATTTTACCAAAAGTAAAAAATCTTTGACCTTTGCTACAAAGCTTTTTGGTTTGCTTTTAGTCCTTGCAAGTTCACCAAAATGGCAATTGTAGCAAGTTAGGGTGTTTTGGACATGACAGGCATTACAGTCCAACTTGTTCTTATGGACGGTGTGGGACCTGGTTTCCGGAACTATGGGATAATCCTCTGAGTCTTTCGTGTGGCAGTTGGTGCAAGCTGCATCCATCGCACCAGGATCTCTCATGCTTTTGTAAATATTCCCATCTCCATGAATTTCTCTCGGCGTATGACAATCGGAACAGGTCATATCGGCCTTCATATGTACACCTAAAGTATCCCTGCCTTCATCCAGTTTAATTGTGGCTTTCTCTCGGGCATGGCATTTTAGACAGGTTTTACGGTCCCGGGCCATTTCCAGTGAGTAAACAAGACCCTTTTCTGTTTTTTTAAGATGACAGTCATCGCACCCTTTCACATGGCAATTTTTACAGCCAAGCTTTTCATACGGAACACCTGTTATCGCCATGAAGCCATCCTTAGCCTCATACCAATATCGCATTCCTTCACCAGTGTGGTGGAGACTCGATGAAAAACAGTCCTGTTGTTGTTCAGCATAAACAGGCCAACTACACACCATCAGTAGTGTTACAATGGACAGAATAAAGCAAAACTTACCTTTCATAATTTTCTCCCTTCTTTTGGGCGATAATTAATAGTTGGGAATAGCTACATAACTGCTCACTTGACGCAGACGCTATCCGAAAAACTATCAAAAAAGTGATAAGCTGCCACAAAACTACAAATGTTCTAAATCGGCTCGGCTTCTGCTGTCAAGTTCAAATGGTTAGGCAAACATACTGAATTTGCAAGCAAACAATGCTTATTCACTATTCAAGCTTTGACAACGATCCTTATCGTAACTTTTTGGAATCATCATATCAAGCGTGTCCTCCCGGTAAGTAGTTCCTGCATCATCCCCTGCTTAATCTGCTTGTATTTGGCGAGTTTGGTTTCCATGTCAGAGATTTCGGCATCCATGTCGGAAAGGGGAAATACCGGTATCGCATATTGAATTGTGAATAATGGCTGCTAATTCACAATTCAATATGCGACACCCATTAGACATTTTGGGTATATTCTAACAACATCTGTATAGATTTGAGATTAACAATGTCCGGGCTGACCTGATGAAAAAGCAATCAAGACCTTCGCAAAAAGTAATGTTTTATAAGGCCAAAGCAGATGTACTAAAAGCACAAGCTTTTTCAGTTAGAGTTAATCCGACTATTATGTGGTTTTAAAGTTTTTTGGGGTACAAAATCGAGTTCCAATTTAAACCCAACTGCCTTGGCATACTCTTCTATTGTTGATAGCTTTGGCGATATTTTTGAATGTACATTCTCAAGACGAGAAATATTACTTTTTTGTGTATGTAGTCTCTTGGCAAGCTCCTCTTGGGTTAGACCAGCTTTCTTGCGAAGACCAATCAATTTTTTCCTAAGATGATAAGCAGCAGATAATGATTCGTATTCTGCCCTTACGTCTGGATCGCTTAATGCTTTCTTTTTAAAATCATGGAATGTGGGACGAGTCATAGTTGTTTCACCTCCTTCATCCGTTTTCTTGCCAAATCTATTTCTTTCTTAGGTGTTTTCCGGGTTTTTTTAATACATGACTGC
>JAIVWD010000300.1:0-4426 GCA_049190315.1 Deltaproteobacteria bacterium
CCTGTCCTGGTCAAATCCCAAGGTATAGTGGTTTAGAATATCAATCATATTATTTTGCTCTTTTAAAAAAACTATCTAATACCTGCCCTGCCAGAGAAGCTTCATAGGAATTAGTGGGTGCGAAACTTGAGTAATTAGTAATAGATTATCACTCCATAAATAACTGACGGGCAATAGTCAATATACAATTATTAGAATCAGAAGCTCGCACTCCCAGATACGCATGAGCTTCAGGCGTGATACATTCAAAGCGCTAACGTATTACTTTTTTAAAATAAAATTGAAAATTAATATAAAAAAGATTTGCCTGTATTTTTCAGGGTATGGTCATCGCGCATATAATTGGGTTGGCTGCTATTGCGTTTAATAGCATCGAAACCTTCAGGATCATAAGGTTCAATTTCATAGTCAGGAGCCTGGTCGGGTCTGGTTTCTTTACAGAGAACTATATGTTTTTCAAGCTTTGCTATGGAAAATGAAACGAGTTCCTTTAAAAAACCAAAAGCATGCCTCATTTGATGAAAGCCGTATTTTTTCATCAATGCATAGCCATTAATCGCGTCTTTCTCGGACTTTTCATTTGGTTTTTCCTGACTTGTTGTACATGCAGTCTGTATGGAAGGGATGTTAAGTTTTTTGTTTATTTTTTCTAAAAGAAGATTAGCGATATTGTGGGATACCATACCAAGATCAACAGAATAGTTTTTCTGAATATTAGCTATAGAAGGTAGCCCTGCATCAACGACCATTATGCCTGGATTAACAAGTTGAGCAAGGGTTATCCCAAATAAGGCTTCAGCATGAGTCAAAGTCAAGAGTCCGGACATACTATAGGGCGCTGAGAGTCCCGCCATGGGCATTGTTGAAACATATATAGGGATGCCCTTGCGAACACAGGATAGAAAAGGATCTATCATTCCTTCTATAAGATTCAGCGGGCTGTTTATGATGGAAAACTGTACTGTCAGTTTTCCTCTGGTTTCATGAACCTGCTGAACTCTTGCTATTCCTTCGTCAGTTACGGCTGCAACGTATATTGGCTTTGAACAATTTTCAATTATTGTATCTATTACTTTTACTTCCTGGTTTCTTATCAATACCCCTCTTGCCATAAAATTTATTATTTCTGTTTCATTTACTATTTTTGCTATTTTGGCAAGGTGTTCGAAGGTAGGGACTACCAGTTCACCAGAATTGTCATCATAGACAAATGGTGCTGTACCTCCAACACCGAATGAGTTTTCCGGAATCCAGTACTTATCTCTTTTGGGAGCGGTGCTAATTGCCTGTTCAACTAGTGGACTCAGAATATGAATATGGCCGGTAGTTTCATCAAAAGCAGCCAGACCGGTATCTTCAAAGACCTGTCTGACTTCAGTAGATGTGCATTTAACTCCTACTTCTTCCAGAATCTTTAATGCGTCCTGATGTACTTTTTCCAAAAGATTACAGTTTTCGAGATCCATTTTTTCTCCCAAAATACTCAAATGAGTAAAAAGTGCCTAAAGTGAGCTAAAGTGCCTAAAATGCCTAAAGTTATGGTACGCCTTCGGCGTGCTAATTGATAACCCAAAGCTACAGGAGTTAGTCCTCTCGTGTATTTATGTGTTAAGAAATATATAAAATGGCAGCATTCCTAAACTTTAGACACTTTAATATACTTTAGCTCACTTTAGGCACTTATATTCGCACAACTAACTCCATGGGAAAGGGCTGTTGGAAACAGGGTGTAGTTCCCCTTTGGCATAACGTTCAAATCTGAAAGGTTTGAGCAGACTCTGTTTTTCTCCTGTAATTTCTTTGGCAACCAGTTTGCCGACACCGATCATTTTGTAACCATGATTGGAATCAAGGATCATATAGCAATTATCTTTCATTTTATCGAAAATAGGGAAGTTGTCAGGTGTAAAGGCACCAACGCCTCCGGATGGCTCATTCTTGTAATATTGATACTTATTTTCGTATCTTTTCTGACAGTGGGCAAGGGCTGATGTCCACATATGAACAAATTCCGGTCCTACAACAAAATCAGGAGAATCAATACCATATGGATCTACTTTAACTTCTCCTTCTACAGTGTAAGGCGCAGCACCTCCCTGCACACCGCCGAAATGAAAATCAGGCTTATAATAGACACCCCATATTTCGTCAGTTATTAGCGAACCGTCCTCACTGGAATATAGGGGAGCATCAGTATCAATATGGATTACCGGAGGCATTTTCCCTTCGTTATTCATAGCATAGTCAGGCGGAACTCCAAGAGTACCCTCGACAAGGCACAAGTAAGTCCACATCTTCGCGTTTTTATGGATATTCCCATCATTATCTTTTATATCTATTTGATCAGGCAGGTCCAGCATATCCCAGAAGCTTTTAGCCCAAGGTCCGGCACCAATAATTACATAGTCACATTCAATATCGCCTTTTTGTGTTTTAACAGCAGTTACAGAATTTTTATTTGTTTTAAACCCGGTAACCTTGACCCCTGTAAGTATTCTCACGCCTTCAGCTTCCGCCTTATCCGCTAAACAGTAAAGGGCCTTTGTGTTGTGGGCATACCCGCCTTTTTTTTCATGTAAAATAGAGGTTATGTTTTTAGCCTGCCAGTCATAAAAAATATTTTTTCTCATATATTTCAGACATTCTTTTTCTCCCTCTATAAACAAGGACTCATATCCTATCTCCTGCTGTTGTTTGTAAATTCCAGCTACATCAGCATGCATGCTTTCACATGATATCTGCATATACCCGACAGGGCGATAGCCATATCCTTCAACATCTTCTTCCCATAGAGCAACGCTGTGAGCTATTAACTCACGCATGGCCGGCTGAAAATAGTTGTTTCTTATAATACCACAGGCGATTCCTGAAGCACCTGCTCCGATCGCTGCCTTATCGATAACAAGAATATCTTTGCCGGAGCCGATTTTTTTTTGCTTTAATTCCTTTGCAAGATGATATGCGGTGCTCAATCCATGTATGCCCGCTCCAATAATTACATACTTATATTTTGTTGGAAATGACATTAATCTACCTCAATAGTTATAACGGTTCACGGTTCACGGTTTAATCGTGAACGGCTGCCGAATATTGTAACCGTTCACGGGAAAAATAGTAGCAAACAAGGCTGCTTTTCAACATGTAAGCTTTTACAGGTGCTGTAGATGTGCGTTTTCAGGGTAATCAACTATAGTTTTGGCTATGTTGGTTGCCCTGAAAACGTGCATATGCGTGCCTGTGAACGCTTACGAATAATCATTGTTTCGGTTCTTAGTTGGTGTTATGCTTTATTTATTATTTCATTTATAGTTTTACCTGCGCAAAAATTAATAGCAGCTATGAGTTTCTTTTGGAGATTCTCTGAAGCTAAACTTAAATTTTTCATAAATTCATCTTGAGTTGGCTTTTTAGAATCAACTAAATCTGTGATAGATTTTAATGTAATCAATGGGATATTATATAGTTCTGCAACCCAGCCAATTGCAGCAGCTTCCATGTCTTTTATGACAGCTTCATTTGCTTTGATCATTTCTAGATCTTTTGGAATTATGTCTAAGGAATTACCTGTTGAAATTATACCTTTTTTTAATCCCAAAGCTGTGGCAAATTGATCGAAATCAGGAACCTTGTATGAACCAACGCCATATTCTTTAAATCCAGGGATAGGAATACGACGGTCATGAAATCTAATAAAATCCGAACCAATATAAATATCACCGATATTAGCTCCTTTTGCATGGAATCCACCTGCTGTTCCAGCATTTATTAGAAGTTTGGGATTGAAATTATTAATTTCCAAGTCTGTAGATAGTGTTGCAGGTTGGGTTCCAACATTATCCACTCCAAATCTCTTATCTTTTCCATTTACAATGAGAATAACATCCGACTTATTAACTTTTCCTTTAAATACTTCGATTGGTAATTGCTTGTCTAAGGTTGAAACTATTTTCTGTAAACCAAGCCTATTAATAAATGGCTCGGCTTCTTGGAACATTGCCATAATAACTACAATCATTAAAATCTTCTGATTATAACGGATTTTGGGGAGCTTGTTTTTCAGCATATTCTATTATCGTATTAGTCTGATGACGTTTGTTTCATTGGAATAATTTTTTCTAATACAGCAGATTTGTTTGATCTCTGCCGGTTCTGTTTTTGAAATTAAATTCAGATCATATGGATTATCCTGAACCGGGCAGGCATATCTAATCTGTTTCTTTAGCATAAGTGCGCCTGCAGCGCAATGGAATGCGCTGATAATCTTCATGCTTCCAAATATTGGCGCATATCCTCCGATAGAAACATCAACAGGAAGTGTATCTTGATATGATGTTTCATCTCCTGCCATACCATCGGCTTCTATAATATATATATCAGATTTTTTTATAGTGTCGCAATTAGCTGGAGAGGCAGGTATGATTTCGCA
>JAIVWD010000301.1:0-4408 GCA_049190315.1 Deltaproteobacteria bacterium
ACCGAATGCGCTCGTGAAGAATTAATCGGCAGCCAATTCCGCAACTACTTTACTGATCCGGAAAGAGCCGACCTGGGGGTGAAAAAATCTTTTGAGGAAGAGAAAGTAACGGACTACGAGCTTGTAATGAAATCGAAAAGAGACAATGAAACAATAGTCTCTTATAATGCCACAGTTTACAGGGATGAGAAAGGACAGGTTAAAGGAGTCTTTGCAGCAGCAAGAGATATAAGCGAAAGTAAACTGGTTGAAAAAGAATTGATTAAAGCCAAAGAAGCTGCCGAAGCCGCCACCATCGCCAAGAGTGAGTTTTTGGCTAATATGAGCCATGAAATCCGGACACCCATGAACGGGGTCATTGCCGCCGCAGAGCTGGCGCTGTCCGAAAAAATGTCTCCCAGGGCAGAGCGCTATCTGGAAATAATACAATCTTCCGCTTATTCTCTGCTTGGAATCATCAATGACGTCCTGGATTTTTCAAAGATCGAAGCTGATAAGCTCGACCTGGAAACACGCCCTTTTTTGTTAGACGAGGTAATAGATAGAATAACGGATGCGTTTATGACTGAGGCTGCCGGTAAGAGGATCGAACTCCTTGTTGATATTGATCTTGAAGCGCCAAATGCCCTGATAGGCGACCCCCTTCGCCTTCAACAAATCCTCAAAAATCTGGTAAGCAATGCTGTTAAATTCACGGATATTGGAGGGATCATTCTTGTGAGAGTAACAGAGTCCGAAAAATCGGCAGATCGGACAACTCTGACATTTTCCGTAAAAGACACCGGTATAGGAATAGCGCCAAAATACCTGTCCAGGCTTTTTAAACCTTTCACCCAGGCTGATACATCCAGCACGCGAGAATATGAGGGCACAGGACTTGGATTGACTATTTGCAAACGACTGGTGGAAATGATGGGCGGCAGAATCTGGGCTGAAAGCGAATTGGGAAAGGGAAGCACTTTCAACTTTACAGTATGTTTCAACCGGCAATCTGCGAATGAGAAACAAAAGCTCGTGCCTCCTCCTGATATTCAACACTTAAACGTGCTGGTCGTTGACGACTGTGCTGACAGCAGGCTTATCATGCAAAAAATGCTGGAGTCTTTTGGTTTGCGAGTAAAGTTGGTCTCATCCGGCGAAGAATCGCTAAAAGCTCTGGAAGAAAACAAAACACGGGAAGAACCTTTTGAGCTGGTTGTAATCGACTGGCTGATGCCCGGGCTGGGTGGAATTGAGACTTCAAAAAGAATCCGGAAAGACTTGAAGCTGACTATGCCGATAATACTGATGACCGCTTTTGGGAAAGAAAACGAAATGCTGGATGCTGAAAAGGCAGGCATCAACGCATTCCTCACCAAACCCATACACCAGTCAACGCTTTTTAATGCTATCATGGATACCTTTGGGAAAAAAAGGCTGAAAATAGAGGAAAAAGAAAAACATATCACCACCAGGGCAACTATTTACAAGAACTTCCTCAGAGGAATCCGAATTCTTGTGGCAGAAGACAATCCCACCAATCAGGAAATCGCATTGGCGATACTTGAAGGAGCAGGGATTGTTGTTCAAATTGTCAATAATGGAAAAAAGGCGGTCGAGGCTTTACAGAGAAGTCGTTTCGATGCTGTGCTCATGGACATCCAGATGCCTGAAATGGATGGATATGAGGCAACAAAAATAATTCGGAAAGACTCTAAGTTTAAATCACTTCCCATCATCGCCATGACCGCTCATGCCATGAAAGGTGATGAGGAAAAGTGCCTGGAAGCAGGAATGGACGGCTACGTCTCCAAACCCATCAGTCAGGACAGACTGTTCCATACTATATGGAAATCAATGGAACATGAGAAAAAAGTGCCATATTACAAAGAGCCGGAAGCCCCGAAAGATAGAGACATTACAGTTGCACAAACCGAAGATCTCCCGGAAAGACTCCCGGGAATCAACATTCAAGATGCCCTGAGCGCACTGAATATAGACAAGGCTGTTTTCAAACACATACTCATAGGGTTTCTAAAAAACAATAAAGAGAGTGCAAATAAAATAAGAGACGCTTTTGACAAAAAGGACTGGGAATTACTTGTGCAACTCGCCCACAGTCTAAAAGGCAGCGCCGGTAGTATCGGAGCAGACGAGCTGTATAAAGCAGCCCAGGAACTTGAAACTGCCGGCAGAGAAGGAGCGCCGACATCTGCTTTGATAGACAGAGTTGAAACCGCTCTGAACCAGGTTTTGGAATCACTGCAAATGCTTGCTGATACTTCAAAAACTGAGCCTTTACCCGGCAAAGAGCATGGCACGAGTCCTGGTGTAGATCCGGCACAGGTCATACCAATACTGAAACAACTTGCCGGTGCCCTCGATCTCGCTGAGCCTGAAGAGATTAAAAAACATATCAAAATCATCAAGAAATATCTCGACATCTCAATCATCAAGGATATTGAAGACCAGGTAAATGACTATGAATATGACAAAGCTCTGGAAATGCTCAAAGGGATTATGGAAGAAATGGAGAAAAAGAAAGTGCCTAAAGTGAGCTAAAATGCCTAAAGTGCCTAAAGTTAAGGAATGCGCCTTCGACGCTACTGATTTTGACTTTTTTTCTGAACCAGAACCCTGTACCCAGAACCAACAACCTATTAGTTACGGGTTATCAATTAGCACGCCGAAGGCGTACCGCAACTTTAGGCACTTTAGCTCACTCTAACATACTTTAGGCATTTTATAATATACTTTAGCTCACTTTAGTCACTCCAAACTCTATTTTACTTTATTTTTGGCCGAAGGAAGGCTGCCCAAATGATCGATAGACTTATTATTAAATGCCGGATTATGATTTTCCTGTTTACCTTATTAATTACAGGATTAATTACAGGCACCTCCCTGGGACAAGAAAATCCAGTAAAAATTGGCGTCTTGGCCATAAGAGGAGCAGAGCAGTGCCTGGAAAAATGGTCACCCACTGCCCAATATCTATCAGCCAGAATTCCGGACAGGACTTTTGTGATCATACCGCTGGATCATAAGCAAATTTACCCTTCTGTTAAAAGGGGAGAAGTCGATTTTATTCTGGCTAACCCATCCTTCTATGTGGAACTGGAATACCGGTATAGAGCAAACCGTATCGCTACATTAAAGAACCTGTGTCTTGATAGCTTTTATAACAGATATTGGGGGGTGATTTTCTGGAGGGCGGATCGTAGTGACATACGACAGATCAATGATCTCAAAGGCAAAACTTTCATGGCCACAGCGGAAGGCTCTTTGGGAGGATGGAGGATGGTATGGCGGGAATTGAAAGAAATGGGGATTGATCCGTACAGGGATTTCAAAGATCTTAAGTTTATCGGCACACAAGACGCTGTCGTTTATGCAGTTAGAGACGGCAAGGTAGATGCGGGATCAGTAAGGGCTGATACATTCATAAGTATGCATGCCGAAGGAAAGATCGATCTTGAAGACTTTTATGTGCCTCATGAACACGGCGAGAAGGGTGTGGATTGCCCGCCATTTCCTCACTCAACTCGAGGATATCCGGAATGGCCCATGGCGAAAGTCAAGGACGCTCCGGATGAACTGGCGGAAAAAGTTGCAATAGCCCTGATCGAAATGCCCGCGAACTCACCTGCGGCCATAGCAGCAAAATGCGGCGGATGGACCATACCCATGAACTATCAACCAGTACATGAGTGTTTAAGGTATCTAAAGGTCGGTCCATACAAGGATCTCGGCAAGATAACAATCATCGATGTTATTAGAGTCTACTGGCCCTGGATTTTATTTACTATTGTTTTGTTTTTTGTGATAACTGGTTTCAGCATTGCAATCCTGATTCTAAATCGAAACATTAAAGCATCTCATATCAAGTTAGAGAATGTAAAGGCATATACCCGTGGACTTATCGAGAGCAGTCCCGATGCATTGGTCACCTTCGACGAAAACGGTATTATTACCGATGTGAATGAACAGACGTCCAAACTTACCGGATGCGCCCGTGAAGAATTGATCGGCAGCCAGTTCCGCGACTACTTCACGGATCCGGAAAGAGCGTACCTGGGGGTAAAAAGGTCTTTTGAGGAAGGGAAAGTAACAGACTACGAGCTTGTGATGAAATCGAAGACAGGCGAGTTAACGGTCGTCTCTTATAATGCCATAGTATATATGGATGAGAAAGGACAGGACAGAGGGGTCTTTGCAGCAGCGAGAGATATCAGCGAAAGTAAACTGGTTGAAAAAGAGTTGAAAGAGGCCAAGGAGGCTGCCGAAGCTGCCACCAGGGCCAAGAGTGAGTTTTTGGCTAATATGAGCCATGAAATCCGGACACCCATGAACGGGGTCATTGCCGCCGCAGAGCTGGCGCTATCCGAAAAAATGCCTCCCAGGGCAGTACGCTATCTGGAAATAATAC
>JAIVWD010000302.1:0-4403 GCA_049190315.1 Deltaproteobacteria bacterium
AATATAGCCAACATGGCAAGAGATGCTGAAGGCTGTCTTTCCTTTCTGACAAGCAGTGAATGGCAGCTCGGTTACTGCATGGAAGAGTGGCCGGAGATAGAGTTTTTTAAGACAAGGGAGATTAACTGACGCAGGGCTGGGCCCGGCAGGATATAACATCCGGAGTTGAGGTTTACATTATGTTGGGGATTTGGTGATCCACTCCTGTTTAAAAATGTACTGTATCAAATTCAATATTCCTTTCAGCCATAGCCTCCCGCATGTCCTATAAGACCTACCGCCTTGTAAATGGCTCTCATTTCCGGGCCTTCGCATACCGAATACGGGTCATCCTGATAGTCTATGCCTTCCTGGTTATACAGCATAAGGATATGAAATGCTGAATAATCTATTTCAATTGTCTTCTCTCCATTTATATGAATAAATGGTCTCATATGCTTCGGTAAAATTCTGATGGATTGCCCCATATGCTCTCCCGCCATGCTGAAAAGAATTCCTGTTAAAAACTCTGTATAAATATTCTATCCCAATCTTTTCCAGAGGAAATAATTCTAAAAAACGCTCATCATTCTTTTTTCTTTTCCCATGCAGTTTCCGATTTAATGAAGCCAGAAAGTCAATGAACCTCAATTTAGCATAAAAATAAATTCTATGTAAACGATTATCAATAGGTGGTTTACACGGAAACTCCTGGGTAATGGTGGGTGTGTTAATAGGCGGGTTACTGTTGATTGTATCGGTATATTTCTTTAATATATTTTGTTGTGGTATTTTACATATAATATCCTGTTGATTATTCCCATATAATATCTGTTCTATTGTTATTCTATTGGTTATGATATTTCTGAATAAGTTTAGTAGAAAATTGTCACCACCGATCGAAGAACCAGCCAAAATCATCGTTTACAAACCAGCCAGAGCGATCAAAGGGCGCACCTATGCGTCTTGTGTTGTTTAAAAAAACACACAAATTCCTTTCGAGCTTTCAAGAAAAAAATTTGGGGAATGCCGACCATCAAATAGCCAAGCTGATAGTCAACCTCTCAAACTTTATCTTAAAAACTCTATTTCAGGGCAGAAGAATGGTTGCCTTATCTTTTTAGTCCTCCTATCTTGTCCTCTTTCGATAACTTTTTCCCTCCATGATAAGGATTTCCGAGTTGTAAACGAGTCGGTCAGCAATCGCTGTGGCTACAGTGGTACTGTCAAAAATCTTTCCCCATTCAGAAAAGGTCAGGTTTGTCGTTATGATGGTCGACTTCCTCTCATGCCTTGTACTGATAACCTGGAAGAATAGATTTGATCCCTGTGTGCCCAGCGGAAGATACCCGATTTCGTCACAAACCAGGATGTCCGGTGATTGATAGAAATGGAGTTTTTTCAACAAAGAATGGTCTGCCTCGGCAGCGATCAGATGATTGATCATATCCGTTGCGGTTGTGAAGAGGGCTTTGATGCCGGCCTGCGTTGCGGCATACGCAATGCACTTGGCCAGAAAGCTCTTGCCGACTCCTGGATTACCAATCAGTATGATGTCCTTCTTTTGTTTAATAAACTCCAGGGACATAAGGTTCAGGATTCGTGTTTTCTGTTTTTTTCTTGAAACATGAAAATTAAAATCAAACTGGTCTATAGTAGGTTGTTCAATGAGTCCGGACTCTTTGAAGCGTAAAGCGACTCTTCGTACCCTTCTTGCCTCCAGTTCAACATCGAGAAGATGTCCGATAATATCAAGAGATGGCTGGTTTTTCTCTTCTGCCAGTTTCATAACCTGCTCAAGGTTTTCAACACAGGCTTTCATCTTGAGTTGTTTAAATTTTTCAATTATGGTTTTCATCATCGTTGCTCTTCCTTTTTGTGAGTATATAGTTGTCATAATCGGCGAGGCATGGCTCAGTGAGCCTTATGCGATTCAGGGCCTGATCTTTTAGTTTGACAGATTGGTAAAGCTTTTGCGGCGTCATTTCCTGATAGAGGATGTTTTCAATATAGTCCGCCCCGTATGCTTTGTATTGAAGCGCCTTTTTGATTGCATGGATAAGGGACGAGGCGCCATATTCATCTTTCAAGTATAGAAGCCTGGTGACATTTTTTTTAATGGGTTGTTCAGAACTGGCAATGGCTTCCAGATAGTCCTCGGCCTCGTGGCCTAAAGATATGAACGAAACAATATCTCTATCTTGCCACAGCTTTCTGCGCATTTTTTTGACCTGTTCCTTGTGGGAAGGCAGTTCAATTCGTTTTTTTCGATCCCAGCAACGGCTATGCGCAGCTATCGTTTTTTCCTGATCGTAGATTGTAATGGTTGTTCGGTTTGCTTTAAGTGTAACCAGTTTGCCGATAGCGCGGGGAGGAACCGTATAGCTGTTAGCGTCGAATTTGACAGCAAAATCCTTGTAAACCTTAAGCGAACATACTTGCCTGCAATCCGGCAACAGCTCAGGCAAAGGCCTCAAATTAACCTTGTCGAAGCGGTCTATGGGAAGTTCCCCTGTTGTTTGATGCACACGAACGTTTGCTATGTTATCACGCCAATTATTGGCCTGGTTCTGCACATCGTCCTGATCTGCAAACGTTCTCAATGGCCAGAAATTCTGTCGTATATAGCCGATGGTTCTTTCTATCTTGCCTTTTTCATAAGGCGCCCTGACATTACAGGCAAAAGGGACAATTTTGAAGACTCTTAGAAAGTCAAGAAAGGCGTCATTAAAACGGATAAGCCTGCCGACCCGTTCGGTTACGGCGGTAAGCATATTATCTACAACAATTTCGTCAGGAGTTCCTCCAAAGAATTCAAAGGAGTTAAGAAGTGCCTGATGTAAAGATTCCTGATTCTGACTGTGGGTAAATTCTACATAAAGCATACGACTGTGGCATTCGACTACTGCCATGGCATAGAGTTTTCGTCTGGTGCTGCCATATGTCAAACTTCCAAAGTGCCCCCAGTCGATTTGCATCTGTTTGCCAGGAGGGGATTCAAATCGGATAAAAGCTTCTCTGTTTTTAATTTTGCCTCGTTTTTTTCTGAGGTAATCGCGAACAATAGATATTTCCCCGTCAAAACCGTTTTCGCAAAGACGCTGAAGAACCACGGGAGCTTTTACATAAGGATCGGATTCGAGAAACTGATCAATAAGATCACGATAAGGATCAAGTTTGGAGGTTCTGCTGAGTTTTGGCAAAACAACGATTTCGGGATGTTCTATATATTTTCTGACAGTGTTTCTATCCAACCCGAGTTCGCGTGCAATCTTTCTTGTCGAGTAACCGAGGTTGTTGAGTCTGTGAATTTCAAAAACGGTTTGGCGATCAATCATGGCTTCCTCCAAAAGACCGGGCAACGAGTTGACCGATAGTAGCCGGATCATATTTTTCCATATCCTTGAGGCTCGTAAGCGGTTTATATGAATCAAGAGAAGGTTTTTCCGGCAGCGACAATACCTGAAAAAGATAGCCATCAAAGGCAATCAGGTCTTTTTCGATCAAAGCGTCTCTGGCCAGAATATATTCATCTACTGAGATACGTAGAAGTATACATATCTTATCGTAACTGTAATAGGACAAGCCATTACGATTTGCCACCAATACGAGAAAAAGATAGAGCAAGAGTTCATGGTGGGTAAGAGTTGCGAAAAAGCCGTTGCGCAAGAAACGATGTTCAATGAATGCAAAACTGCCCGCGATCTTGCGTGCCCGTTGAGGATTGATCGGATGTTTTTTAATCATGTTTCATCTCCTTTGGATTTTTATGTCATTTGGTGTGCAAAATTGGCTCTGCCATAACCGCGACGAGGAAATTCATCCACGATTTTGCCGCAAGATCCACAGAAATGGCAGCAGCCAGCCTTGTCAAACCATGACCTGGCATCGCGAATGACAATTTTCAGATACAATAATATTGACATACACCATGTCGGCAGCACTGTTGAAGATGCATCATCCATGTTTTTTTGATTTTTTTTGCTTAAACCATGTCGGCGGCGGTTTTCAGCTTCACGGTGGGCTTTTTTTCCTTTGGCAGTCTGGCGATATCGCCCCTGAGCTTCACGGTGATTTTTTTGTGTTCCTGCGACACGGCATTCATCACAACAATATGCCTGTCCCCTCCAGCAACACCGACAAACAGAGAAAACAATGCCACAGCAACGACACCGAATTTGGAGTAAATACAAAAAAGACATACCTCCGGTCTTGCAAACAACCGGAAGACATAGTAAAAGGAGGTCAGTCTTTTGAGTTTTCGGGTATTTGCGAAGCTCTTCTCGAAAGCCCGAAGTGGTCGCTTCGGGCTTTCATTTTTTTATCCACCAAGTAACAGTCACAAATCTTATCTACAGACAAACGAAATTTGATTCCATATTATGATACGTTCCAGAGGTAAAACAAGAGGGCATCGACGCAAA
>JAIVWD010000303.1:0-4282 GCA_049190315.1 Deltaproteobacteria bacterium
CTGCATAAAAAAGGATTCATTTCAGATCCAAAAGGGAAGGCAAAATCTGTTGTTTTAAGTGAAGAAAGTTACAAAAAATCTAAAGAGTTGTTTCAAAATAGGATGCTCAAAAATGACTTTAGATGAAATAAAAAAAATAGTTATACCTGCCTGTAAAACATTCAACGTAGAACGACTGGGTATTTTTGGTTCATATGCCAGGGGAGATACGAGTAGATCAAGCGATATTGATTTCATCGTTGAGTTTATTGACCCTAACCATAAGCCATCAAAGCGATTCTTTGGTCTACTCCATCTTTTTGAAGACAAATTTCGTTGCAAAATCGATATAGTAACGCCCGATGGGATTAAAAATCCTTATTTTCGAGACAGGGTAATGAGAGAAAGGATTGATTTATATGAAGGATGAAATCCTGAAGCATCTTTATGATATCAAAGATGCTGCTTTAGCAATAAAGAGGTTTGTCGAGGGAAAAACCTTTGATGATTATAGGGGAGATGCTTTGCTTCAGAGTGGAGTTGAAAGAAAATTTGAAATCGTTGGCGAGGCGCTGAACTATTAAGTTCACACAATAAAAATAAAGGAAAGGCTGTCATGGATAACAAGGATATTAATCCAGGCCGGCTGCTTGAAATATCCGGTAATTACTGGAAGGCCTGTACACTTCATGCAGGGGTTAAGCTCGATTTATTTACTGTAATAGGAGATGAGCAAGTTACGAGCGAAGATATTGCCCAAAGACTGGAGGCAGATAAAAGAGGGGTGGCCATGCTTCTCAATGCTCTAACAGCCATGGGTCTTCTGTCCAAAACAGAAAATGATTATTCCAATACTTCTGCTTCCAGGACTTTTCTTTCCAAAGATTCATCACAGTATATTGGATATATGATCATGCATCATCATAATCTTGTGGATTCCTGGGCAAAGTTGAATAAAGCAGTAAAGACAGGAAAGCCGGTAAGAGAAAGGGTGTCACACTCAGAGGGAGAAACACGTGAGAGCTTTTTAATGGGCATGTTTAACATGGCCATGAATATAGCTCCTCGCCTGGTAATTAAAATAAATCTTTCTAAACGCAAACATCTGCTTGACTTTGGAGGAGGCCCTGGGACTTATGCCATTCATTTTTGTATGCATAACCCGCAGCTTAAAGCAACAGTTTATGATCTTCCTGACACAAGGCCATTTGCGCAAAGTACAATTGAAAAGTTTGGTCTTGAAGAACGGATTGATTTCATGGATGGCGACTACCTTGAAGACGGCATTAAAGGATTATATGATGTGGCCTGGCTTTCTCACATCCTCCATGGAGAAGGACCGGAAGACTGTCGGAAAATTATCAATAAAGCTGTGTCAGCCATAGAACCAGGGGGCATGATTATAGTGCATGACTTCATTTTGGATGATACAATGGATGGTCCTCTTTTCCCGGCCATTTTTTCACTTAACATGCTTCTGGGCACAGAAAATGGCCAGTCATATTCTGAAAAACAGATCAAAAACATGCTTGCAGATGCCGGTGTAAAAGATATGCAGCGCATACCAATAAAAACCCCCAATGATTCAGGGATAATTACAGGTATAATATAGGTAACGGTTTACAGTTAAAATGCTTCAGTCGTTGTATATACCTCGAAACGTCACAAATAACGATTTTTCGCTGGCTATGAACACCAATAGCTGCGTTGCTCAGGCTTGCAATAGCCTGCTATCCCGCACCTTTGCGCCTTGCTCTTGATGCTCATTGCTCACCGAAAAAAACGCAATTTGCAACCTTCCGAGGTATAGTTCATTGGAAAAACTGTAAACTGTGAACCGACAACTGTTAACGGTTACTAATATATATCGGAGACATTCAATGCTGAAAGGTGGAAAAGTGAATATCCTGATCAAATTGACCCTATCGGCTTTTCTTTTATACATTGGTTATTGTTGCTTTCTTTTCTTAGTGCAGCGGCAGATCATATTTCCTCGCTATCAAATTCTTGAATTTTCAAGCACGGAAGATAAAGTTTACGGTCTGGAAAAAATATGGCTAAACACAAGTTCCGGCAAGGTCGAAGCATGGTTTATGCCGCCGGCATCCGGGCATGATAAAGGCGCTTGTCCGGCTGTAATTTTTGCTCATGGCAATGCAGAATTAATTGACTTCTGGCCGGAGGAGTTTAAGAATTTTGCTGCCCTTGGAGTTGGGGTAATGCTTGTTGAATACCCTGGTTACGGCAGGTCTGAGGGAAGCCCTTCTAAAAAAAGTATTAATGAAGCTTTTCTTTCAGCATATGATATTTTAGTGGCACGCAAGGACGTTGATCCTGAAAGGATTATAATATTCGGGCGTTCAATCGGCGGAGGTGCAGCCTGCGCACTTGCTGCAAAGCGGCCTTCAGCGGCTTTAATCCTTAAATCAACCTTTATAAGTATCCGGTCAATGGCCTCAGAGTTCTTTGTCCCTGGCTTTCTTGCAAAGGATCCATTTGACAATTTAACACTAATCAAATCCTATTCAAAACCTGTACTAATAATTCACGGAAAACATGATGAAATAATTCCATATTCTCATGGAGTTGCTCTTTACGAGGCAGCAAAAAACGGCAAAATGATAACCTATGACTGCGGGCACAATGATTGTCCTCCAAACTGGGAAGTGTTCTGGCGGGATATTGAGTTTTTCCTAAAGAGTGCTGGAATTATTGTATAGATTTCCAGATAAATAATTTGTTCGGCAGAAATAGGCAACTAAGAAAAATATGGGAACGAAGAGCAATGGAACTGACAGCCTCAACTTTCGCTTTAGTGAAGGAGTTGGGTGATTTCTCCTACGAGTTGTCCGCTTTGGACCGCGTTTGGAATATCTTGTTTCCGGACAAGGGGAAAAAATGGAATCACCTGCATGTCAACAAGTACAAGCACACCTTCTACATCACTCATGTCGATGGTGGAGGTGGCAGCCTGGAGGTCGAACCGAAAAAGTGCGTGCGAGCAATGGACTTCATGGGAGCCTCTTCTTATTCTGTTGAAAACCATGGTCAACTGGCTACTGTATGGGAACCACTAATCGAATCCGCGCGCAAATGGCTCAAAGCTGCCCGGAAAGACTGGATAAAGGCCAACAAACGAATTCAGGTCGATTACCCGTTACGTCACAGATACGGTGTCGCCCCCAATGCTCTCATACGCGCCTCCCTTCCTGATGTTTACCGCCTGAATAAGGAACTGGGCAAGGACAGGACCAGGAAGCTGGTGCGTCTGGTCGAAGATGGCTTTTTCCTCAAAGCGGAGAACACGGAAGTCTCGTCCATGACAGCGGCTGATTACTTCCAGTATTGCAAAATCGCCTATATAGCCGGGAAGCGCAAAGAGGAGACAGTCGATGAATCTTTGTCTGGTCGAGAGATGTATAGCCGATATGCCGACGGCCGGCACGAAGGGCTTCTGGACATAGATCCAGCCTCCGAGCAGGAGTTTGCCGATTGGATCGATGGAAAGCATCCCAAAAGAAGAGGAGGTGGGCACCCGTGGGAGATTAAGCGAGGGGGCAACACAACGCACATAGACCTTACCGTTTCGCGCCCGTCCTCATACCGGCAAGAGGGTTTCAAGGTTGAGCTGCGAGGCGAATCTATCGGCAGAATGGTGGAGACGATGCGCATGTTCCTGGCGATCCACGAGGGAAAGCTTCCCATTTCTATCGCCAATCCGGAGGGCGTCCGCAAACGACTTCTGGCTCAAGACAACATCGGAATCATTCCGTCTTACGCCTTGCTGCACAGGGCTAACCAGCATTTCAGCCAGGATGAAGATGTGTTCGACGTCATGTACTACGATGATCTGGGCCGATTCAAGCGCCGGATAATCCCTTTCGTCACATGGGAACCGTTGCCCATCCTTAAGCCAAGAAACGCCTGAATAGGGGCGAAGCCCCCATAGACACTTCAAAGGCAAGACGGGACGTAGGGGACAAGCTTGAATAACTATATTGGGCAGTTAGACGATTTTTTATAAGGAGATACCAAATGTCCCGACAAGCCCGCCTTGATGCCCCTGGAACGCTGCATCATGTAATCGTACGAGGTATTGAAAAACGGAAGGAAGATCGTCGATGATACTACTGATCGAAAAGACTTCTTTAAAACTGTTTGAACTATTTTTTTTCATAAGATTTTTTCTGTCAAATAAATACTTATACGAATCAGTTTTTTAATTACTTTATAATAAAGACTTGAATGTCAATCGGTTATCAGGTTAAATATACATTAATTGTTATTCTAAAAAATAGTGAAT
>JAIVWD010000304.1:0-4279 GCA_049190315.1 Deltaproteobacteria bacterium
TTTTTCCGGCCAGCTCCTGCACGTCTTCCGCCTCGCATTTTTATCTCCAAAATACATATAACTTTTGATTGCCGTGTAACGATATTCAAGATAATACAACCAAACTGCATAAAATATTTGATTAGCGTGTAACGTCATTCAAAGTAACACGGTTAAAATGTATCAATTTGCTTGATTTCCGTATAACAATATTCAAAACGACATTACTATTCCAGGATTAGCGGGACATTTGAACAGATCCAAACTCTTCGGATGGTCGTTTGGCATGTACGTCGCTAATTTTAAATCGCCGTGGTTCGGGAGCGATGTTCTCTGCCGGTAATAATCAAGTCGAACCGGATAAGATAATTGTCACATAATACGTGTTATTCGGAAGAGCCTATACGAAGAGAGTCTCCCTCAATTTTTATGACAACGCATCGGTGGTAGAGACGATCTAATAGTGCATCAACCATATCTTTTGGGTTCAACAGGTTGTACCAGTTTTCCGGTTCAAGGTTGGTTGTAATGATTGTGGATTTGCAGGCTTCATACCTTTCCTTCATGAGCTTGAAGAAAGCATTCATCTGCTCTTTATTCAGGGTTAAATATCCTAATTCATCCAACAGAAGGATGTCATAGCGGCATAAAGCATTGAGCAGTTTGGTGGTTGAACGGTCTGCCAGCGAGGCATAGAGATCATCAAGAAGGCGTTGCACATCATAGAATTTTCCACGGAATCCTGAGATTAAAGCCTGGCGTAAAATTCCCACAGCCAAACCACTTTTACCGACACCTGTTTTACCGTGAAAGATGATATTTTCTCCTCGTTGCAGGAAGTCCAGGCCGGCCAATGTCATAATTTGATTTTTGTTAACGTCTGGCTGTTTTTTAAAGGGAAAGGAATTGAGTGTCCATTCCCATGGCATTTTTGCGTTCTTCAAGCGGTTCTGCATGCTGCGTTCCTGGCGAAAGCGGAGTTCTTCCTGGAGCAGATTGCAGATAATCTCCGGCGCTGCCGTGCCATTTTCAGCCAGGGCAATCTGACTATCAAGAGCCATGGCCATACCGTTAAATTTTAAGCTTTCGAGAAGTTCAATAATTTTATTTTTCATGACAGGTCAAAGAAGTCTCCGGCAATATTTTCAAGAATAATCTTTTCGAGCCTGGTTAGGTCATAGAGGCCGTAAGTCAAGGCCTTGCTGATGCCTGCCATAAAAGGCTCGTGAGGATAGGTGCGCTGCAAATTCAATAAACGGCGGAGGTTGAGTACACCGCGACCCCTGCTTATTTTTTTAAGATTTTTGATATAACTGTCCAGGTCTTCATTTTTTCCCAGGAGCAAGAGTTCCTCTTTCGTCGGACCCTGATGAGGTTTTTCCCGGTTTAACGGTGGGTGATGTCCCGGCAGTGTTGTCCGGGTCTCTTTTTTGTCGATGATTCGTTTATGTTCCGCCACCATTTTTTGTTTGTCGTAAATTAGAACCTTGTCCCAATGCTTTTGCACCTCCAGCTTGGTGCCAACGAGCTTATGGGGTACTGAATAACGGTTTGTTTCCATCTGCACATAGCCCTGGATGTCAACAACCCGATAACAGCATTGATATACCGGAGGCGTAAATGGAGGCAAAGGCGAAAGCGATGGTCTCTCAATTATATAGGCAGCGTCCGGGCTCATCTTTAAAGACCGTTTATACTTTGGATTTGAAATATTACGGCACCAATCTTCTGCCTGTTGATTTAAATCCTGCCAGTCATTGAACGTTCGTCCGGGGATAAAATTGTTTTCAATATAATGAAAGGGTCTTTCAACCCGTGCCTTGCGATTCGGATCATTAAGCCAGTGGGGTTCAAATTTTGTTCGGTAAATCTGACCAAAATATTCCATTTCCGAAGTAATTATTGCATCGGGGCCTACGCCGCCGGCCACAATAACGTGGGTGTTATCAATGATACATTTTCCACAGACCCCATCCATAAAAGCGAAGGCCCTGGCTAAAAATACCTTGCATTCAAACCTGGTGAAGCAAGGATAATATTGAATATAAATTTTACGACTGTAGGCAAGAACAAGAGAAGCGCACTGAGCTGTTATTTTACGCCCCCCAAGTTTGAGATTGTGGGGTGAAGTGTCATGCTGCATCTCTTCGCCGGGCTCAAATACATATTCTCCTGCCCGTTTTTTCCCCTTGTTTTTACCAATATCATGGTTTCTTATGATCCAGGTCAGGGTCTGATAAGGGATTGTAATACCATTGCGGGCTTCCAGTTCCTCCCGGACTCTTACAATATTACCCCTGCACTCACGGAATAACTCCCTTATGACCGGAAGGTGCCCAATGTATTTTGTCTTTCTAACAGACCCAGGCGCTTCCCCTCTTTTTATGACATTGCGAACAGTATTTCGTGATACTTTGAGAATACGGCTTATCTCACGCAAGCTCAAGCCTTTGTTGACCATCTCCAGAATTATCTGCCGGTAGGCCGGTGTTATCATGAGACTTCCTCCCTGCTTGTTCTTTTAGTTCAATAATTATTTTTTCTGCTTTCTTTATCCAGATTTGCCGCTGGCGGCGGTGGAAGTGATCCTGCTCCGGGTAAAATATATACTCAGCCGTACTTATCAGCCGTTTCAGAATATGGCAGACAATGGTAATGTCCTTAAGCCATTTCCCTTCCGGCCCATCGTTAATTTGTCTGGCATCCTGTTCCTGTTCCTTCAGTCGAATCGTCCTGGCAAATAAAGACGGGTCAGCAATAATTCGATCACGAACCACTCGATTTGATTTTTTGTAATGCTCGTAAAGGCGGGCCAATTCCCTGGTGGAAAGAGGATCTCTGAGCAGCTTCTCTGTGAGTTTGCAGGCATCTTTTTCGTTGACGCGCGACAACGGTACCAACACATGACTCGCTGACCAGGTGGACAATTTGCCGGTAATAACTGCTTGTTTGATTTCTTCCGGTAAGGAGTCAATTAGGTCAAGGCGTCGTTTCACCCAGCTTTTATCCCTGCCCAGTCGCCTGGCTATCTCTCCGAATGAATAGGTGAAACGGTTGTGAAGTTCCTGGATTAAGGCTGCTTGCTCGATTACTTCCCATTGGCGGTCGTTATTCTTTGCCAACATGACAAACAGTGAATCAGCTTCGTTTTCTTCTATCACCTGAAGCTTGATAAAGTCATGGCCACAGGCCTTCAATGCTTTGAGCCGCAAATAACCATCAATCAGGATAAAATTGTTATTTTCAGGAACCGCAAGCGCAGGGACGATTTGACCATAACGGGTTATGGAATTTTGCATCTTTGCCAATGCCGCGGCATTGTTTATCCTGGTATGGGCATAGCGTAAGTCCAAAAGGTGAAAGTCAATTTCCATGGGCAGAGTTTGTTTTTTCATACCGGCCAGTTTAACAGATATCCTGGTAAAAGATATCTAGTCCTATCTTTGCAATCAAAACAAAAACTACCCTATCCTGCTGAAATTGCAGTTATTTCTACAATTGACTCGTCTGTCTTTGCAATCATGCCACCCCGTATAGGAATAAGTATATATTTACCTGTTAATACAGCATTTTTTGCTGATGACTCGTCTGTCTTTGCAATCCGGTTGCCAAGATCGACCTGCTGCCGTTTTCGGTTTCTTGCCCGCTGTTGCTGCCGATTCTTTTGTACATAATCTTTTTGGCGGGCTCGATAATGTTTGCAATAATCAGGATTTTTCTTTCGCCAATTCTTCTGGGCATCTCTGCGAGCCTCTCGGTAATCTTCATCCGCTGCCAGCTTTTTCCGGTTCCACTCTTTTTTTCTGGCTCGCTGGCACTCTTTTTTTGAGCAATATTCTTGGGTTGGAACTTGACGACAGGGGGTAAACAGCTCACCACAATTCTTGTTCCGACAACATTTGCGTTTTTGCATTGTACAGTCTCCTTGATCCAGGGTTGGTTCAAGAAGTATGTCGGTATTATCTAATGAAAAGGTGCCGCTTACTCATGGAAAAATAAATATTGGTAAAAGGGGGGAATAAAAAATTGATTAGAATCGGTGGAAGAACAAAACGCCCTTTGGGCGGATTAAAATAACAGCGTGAACGTTTATATTCACTCACTTTAAAGGAAATTCTATTTTATAATTTCCTATACAAGAACAAAACGCCCTTTGGGCGGATTAAATCGGAAACAGAGCTAATTGAATATGCTTATTCTGTTGATCTTGAATTGTCTGATTTTCTTTATCTTTTATATCATATTCAAATGGGCCGTCTTTGGAAAGATCGAATATCTCTCCGTATTTAGGGTGCCATAT
>JAIVWD010000305.1:0-4266 GCA_049190315.1 Deltaproteobacteria bacterium
CTACGGCAACGGGCTGATGCCTGATTAATCATTATCCGAGAAGGAACCAGCGTCTTCCGTTAGCTCCACATTTGTTATACATTCCGGTATGTTTTATCTACATCTTCCAAAAATTCAGATATATAAATGCGCAATTCGTCTAATTTATCTTTATCTGCCAATGAATCTTTTTTTGCCACGATATTTAAGCAAGACTCAACATCATTTCTCAAATCTTTTGCAGTAAACATACATACGCAACAAATATCGAAAAGAGCATTATCTCTTGTTTCTATTTTATCATCTTGAGTAAACCAATAAGTGTACCAATGCCCGCTACCTCTACTTCCCCATCTGCTATAGCTCATATTATCTTTCCCTGTATAAGGGCGGCCCTCAGCGGTTGCTGGAACGTGCAGCGTAGAAGCAATCCGCCTGCAGGGCTTTGTTCGGTGTCCCCGTTCTTAGAAGCTCATTGCATCTGCGCTCTTTCTTTGTTTTCCACATGAACATACGGAATCTATTGAACGTCGGTGTCTTACTCAAAATCAGTGTTGAAAGAAGGTTCTCTGCACATATGGCGTGCTGCACAGCCGTATCGAAACCTTGTTTTACCACCTCGACGTCGGCATCCATTTCTTCCTTAGACCGTGGCGCTTTGCCCGTTCGTCTAAATGACTCATAGTCATCGGCAATGCGCTCAAGAATTTTTTCGACATCAGAGTAGATTGTGCTAAATAGCTCCAAATGACTGGCCAACTTTCCGTTCACAGGCATAAGGAACGCCTTCACCCTCCGATTTCTTAAGCAAAGTCTGGAAAGCGGCCACTACCTTCACCAGATTGCCTACCAAGACCATTGCGGCAGAGATCTCCTCGCGTCGG
Source organism: Deltaproteobacteria bacterium (assembly GCA_049190315.1). Classification (GTDB taxonomy): domain Bacteria; phylum Desulfobacterota; class Desulfobacteria; order Desulfobacterales; family ETH-SRB1; genus B13-G4. Next base: position 864 of record JAIVWD010000305.1, read on the forward strand.
CGTGCGCTGTGCGCAACAATGAGAGCCGAGAGGAGCCCGATGATGCCACCAATCGCTGCCCCTAAAAAGGTCTGCCATTTACGAAGCCATTCGATAAGTTTTGTAATCATTGATCTGTTTGCACCGAACAATTAAATGTTAAGAAATAAATCAATGATATTGGATATTAGTAGATTATTTCTTGATTTTAATTTTATGGTATATATCGCATTGTTTTTAATGAAAAAGCAAGAATTATGTAATCTTCAAAAACCCCGCATCTCTAAAGCAATCTCAGCGCTATCAAGGAGATTGCTTCGCTTCGCTCGCAATGACCGATGCCCGATGATGCCAGAACTTATTGAGAAGTTACAATGCTTCCGCAGACTCTCAATGTGTGCTTGTAGCAGGTTAAATGCTTAATTTAGAATTTAAGTCGGGGGTGAGTTAGAGGATTTTCTTCAGTATCTTTGACCCGGATCAGTCAATATCCTGGTTTACGCTTAGTATGTGCGACAGCAACGATGTAAATATGGTTAGACTCTTCGTCTTATCCCAACGACTCGGATTTATCTCGGTACGAGAATGCAGTTGTTCGAATGCTATCAGGCTGAGGCTTTCTGCAATCTCTCTGCAAGCCAGATCTTGATGATTGACTGTCGGGGAACACCGAGTCGCTTAGCCTCTTTATCCAGAGAATGAATCATCCAGAGCGGGAAATCAACATTGACTCTTTTTTGCTCCTGTTTAGGTCGTCTGGCTTTTGAAAGATCCAGATGCTTTACAACGCTCTTTCCCTCATCAAATTTCTTGTCAAAGTCTTTAGCCTTCATATATCTCAATCTCCTCATCTCTCGCCCGGCGCACAGAGATAATCCTTATGTTCTCACCACGATATGTAATAACTCCTGCCCAGTGCTTTACTGCTATTTTTCCAATAACTAAAAACCTCTGTTCATCCGTTGTTCTTGCAGGGATCTCCAATAAATCGGGATCCTCCCAAAGCGCTTGAGCTTCAATAAAATCAATCCCATGCTTCTTTTTGTTGTTTTTTGATTTTGAGGAGTCAAATTCAAATTTCATAATATAAATATTATACCTATTTGGTATATTTTGTCAATCAAAAACCACACAGCTCTACTTGAGAATAGTGTAACATCTCAATAAATTTGGGCAATTTCCGGAAACTGTGATGCCCGATTAGTTTAGAGCCATGCCGATGACCAGACCAACGGCAATGCCAAGGCCGATAAATATTGAACCGACTACGATTCCCACTGCAACATTTTTCTCTGCTAACTGCTTTGACGTATTAAACGGGGTCATCCTGTCAAACATTTTATAACCTATCATCATAAACACCAGGGTCAATAAAACTCCAACTATTGCATAACCAAGGTTCAGTAATGTAATTGAGATTTCCATTACTTTAACACCCCCTTTATTTTACCGATTTTATTAACGTAACCGATGGTTTCTTTACTGTTTTTACCTGTAACATCAGGCAAAGTTGATTGTATGGATTCCCACGTGTTGGGATTAAGCCCCTTATTCTTTGCTATTTTTTGGGCTTTAATAATATTTCCCTTGCCGGCATTGTAAGACCCAAACATGAAATTTATCCGATCCATATGTGAGCGTTCCGCCTTCCATAAATTCCATATCATTCTGTTGTAATAAATACCCGCTGCGATATTCCAGCGGGGCTGTTTTCTTGTGCCCTTAATGCCTGGATTTTTCCTTGTAATTTCTTCAAAGGTTCTTGGCATTATCTGCATAACACCCTCTGCTCCCACTCTTGATCTGGCATCTGCCTGCAACCTTGATTCAGCTATAGCCTGAGCCTTGAAATAATGCCAGTCAAAACCAGGGCCAAAATATCTCTTTGAATATTTTGAAAAGTATTTGTCATATTTTACTACCCTGTTATATCGTTCAAAGGCATGGGCTGTTATGGGCATAAGAAGCAATACAATTACCAGCGCCTTTATTATCGTCCAAAATCTTTCTTGCATTTTATTTTATCATACCTTCATGAGTTACTCTTTGATTATGATTTCTGCCACCGGGAGCGTGATTATACCCATGAGGCTGAAAAACTATGGCAGAAATCATAAGAAACGTAAAGAATATTCATCAAAGCACCACCCCTCCAGGCAGACCACCTGTCTTTTGGAACGACAAGGACAGGTGATGTGACGTTTGCTACAGAGATACGACGGCTGGGGGAAGTTTGTCTGTGAAGCGAGGAGAGAGAATAGTAACTGCAAGACTAAAGGATGTCCCTGAATTTCTTCAATTTTAGCCTATATTTTAGCTTGACATCAATCTGGCAATCGTTTAGTAGTAATTTTCACTCGCTTGGAAAAGACTTAGAGATGATTTTTTGCCTGCTGATTTTATAGGGTGCTTTTTTTATGATCGCCCAATGTATCATGTTGAATTGTCAGTAATTGTTCTACTACTCGACAACTCGATAGCTCGGTGACTCAATTATTTGACGATCTACATAATGGTAAGGAATTCGTGAAGTCAAAAACCCTTATATTTATTCTTATCTGTTCGATCATAGAGACATTTTTCTGTCTTCAAGTTGCAATGGCAGACACCGGAGAAAGACAACGCCTGCATATCCTTAAAGAATCGGGACAGCACAGCAAAGCGTATGAAGGATACAGGGCAGCCATTGCAAAACATCCGGAATCCATTCCCCTTGTTCTCGATTTTATTGAACTCCTTATCGGCATGGAGAGGTTTGATGAATTCTGTAACCTGCTGGAAAAGATAAAGCCTGAAGATATCAATGCCCTGAATGACGACGACAAAAGACGTATTTCGCTTCTCAAGGCCCAGATCCTTGTAAAAAATGAGGATTTTGATGCGGCAATATCCAAAATAGAGCCATTTGCGGATTCAAAGGATGATCAACTTCTTATTGCAGATATTTATCTCATGGGAGGGCAATGGAGAAAGTCATTAAGGATTTTAGGGGAGGTGGAAAAGTCGGTTTATTATACACCCTACGAAAGAGACCTTGCCCGAAAGAAAATAGCGAATATCAGAAGACACTATGCTCCCCGAATTAATGCAGATGCCGGGTTCGTGAACCTAGAGGGATCTGGATCAATCCCCTGGAGTTCTATTTCCGGCGAAATTCCCATATACAAAAACAACCGGCTTACGACATCATATCTGTGGATGGACGGCGGAGATTTTTTTTCCGTGGGCATCCTGAGTGGTTTTTCCAGAAAATTTCCTGTTGAGCTGTTATTATCCATCACTGGTGACGGCGATGCAGGTGCAAGCTTTAAAACGAGTTTTAATCCAATAAAAAAATCTTTTGTGGAAATCAAAGGATACTATAACGAGGTAGAAAGAGAACTCACTGCGCTGATGGATGAATTCAGCTTGAAAAAAGGCGGTT
>JAIVWD010000306.1:0-4212 GCA_049190315.1 Deltaproteobacteria bacterium
AACCCTCAGACTGGCCCCGAGCCTGATTTACTTACAAAACCTTAGGGACTTATAAAGGCCTTATAACATTTATACCACTCGCGATAATCGCTAAAGGTAATGCAGCCATCTTCGTCATAATCGGCTTCGGGAATAAAGCCAGGATCGCCTTCACATAAACGGAAGGCTCCTCTTAGCATATTCCGATCATCGCCATCCACATCGCCATCTGAATCAAGATCTCCACAAAGCTCGATATCTATTACATCTGTAGTCTCTGTTTTTGTGGTTGGAGGCGTGTCATCGCTGTCAATAGTACATTGATTGCTGATAACGGAACCACCTAAAGCAGTCACATTGACAACCAGTTGATAACAATCTCCGTTACTTCCAGCAACGAGAGGGCCGACATTCCACTCAACTGTTGTTCCATCAAAGGAGAAAGGGCCTGTGGCAGACACAAATGATGTGCCAGCGGGTATGTCATCCGTAATAACTACGCCTTCAACACCACTAGTGTTGTCAACATTATCAAAACAGATAGTATAAGTTAAATTTTCACCTGTTGTCACAGAATCCACATTGTCTGTTTTAGAGAGATTCAGCGGATTGAAACCAACATCACCTGCAGGAATTACAAGCCCTGTGGGACTGTTTCCAATCGTTCCAACATTCTGAACCAGAGTTAAATCAGAGTGATACACCCGAAGATCGTCGCCGTAATAACCGGTTGTACAGTAAACATAGCCTGTGTCCTGATCAACTCCTAATCCCATAACCCCGGTATAATAGGCCATATATACTGAACTCGTGGTATTATCTGCCAGGTTATACTTATCCAGGTAATAATTGCCTGCCCAGCCGCCACCTGAAAAAACAAAACCATTTTTCACATCAACAGCTACACTGATTGCCGTGTGAGCAACTGTAATGCTACCTGACTGGGACCAGTCGCTGATATCGTAAATAGTTATATTTTGACTGTAATTGGCGACGTAGAGGAGCCCATTTTCTTCATCAAGAGCAATCCCGAATGCATAGGCACCTGTCAGGTTGTAACTACCCAGCAAAGTAAGTGTAGTGGTGCTGAAATCATAGGTATACACATAAAGATTGTTAGTGTACCGGTCAACAGCGTATAGAAGGTCGTTTTTGCTGTCATATACGATTCCTGCCATATTGCTGGCCCCTGATACGGTAATTGCCGGCACGATAGGAGTCATGGTCTTGGCATCAATTAATTGAATTAAATTAGAGAATTCATAGGTAACAAAAAGAGTCCCCTCGCCTGTAGGGTCCCCAAAGGCATCAACCTCAATAAAAGCAGATAGCCCAACAGCACCACCTGCGTAATATGGCACAGTGCTGGTCGATTGATGAGTAAGTGTCGCATCAGTATTAATATTATAAGCTGAAATTGGCGTAGGGCTTGAATTAATGGCGTCAATCACATATAGTGATTTGGCTGTAGCAGATACAGCAAAGAAAACAAGTAACTTCTCAATAAGTTCTGGCAATGCTAAAATATGAGCAAGTTTCCGGTTAAATTATTTGCAAAGTTGTTTGCGAAAATTTTTAACCAAAGGATACACCCATATCGATTTTATGGGAAGCTGAGGATTATTAGCAATACCAAGTCTCCCGATCCCTTTGGTCTGGCCTAAACATATCCAATTCGCTGCTTTGTAACAAGTGCCGTAAAAACGAGGCGTTTCAACAAAGGTTTCTGCCATGACTGGAGAATATTTATAACGGTAAACCCAGTCATCTGCAATTCTTTTTTTCGTCATGCTCAAAATACGGGATGCCAGATTTGGGGAATGAACCCATGGCAAGATAAGAAAACGGGAATTATTAATCACAAGATGAAGATTTTTCTTACGTTGTGAGTCACTCCAACCAATAAATCGATCTCTGGGGGCTGTTTTCCAGACGGCTGCCCTGAACCAGAGAAGAGCTGTCACCTCTCCTGCAAATCGGACAAAATAGCGGATTTGATCTCCGGGCATGGGAGCATAGCCGAGATAGTGATAACGTTGGATATACTCATTCCAAAGTAAGGAATCACTTTTTTTAAGTACCGGGTATACACGCAAGTCGTCAAAATCCGAAGAGTAAATTTTCAAAAGGGTGGGTCTTGGGTCAGCAGTTGCGGTCTTGCGAAGGTAAGCCTTGCCATTGTTATTTCCGTTTCGAGGGGGAGGAAGTTTAATAAGACCATCATCCTGCATGCGCAGCATGGCCACCCGACAGCTCATGTCTTTTAGCCGGCCATCCTGCCGGTACCAATGCAGGAGTTCGCAAACGCACCGGGACAAAGCCGCGCGGCTATCTCCTGGATTGGTTGCAATCAGACGTTGAATGCCGGCTAAGTCGGTAGTGCTGAAAATTCGTCCGCAATAACGCATACAAATATTGACTAACCGGGTGAAGCATTGACTCTATGACGAATACAATCGCTTAGTTGAGGAATAGTGTTGTTGCCGGAGAGCCGATCTTTGAGATAATCCCAAAAGGATATCCCCAGCTTACGACAGGTTTTTTTGAGGCTTGAGAAGGTATCTCGGCATCTGCGCCCGACCTCACTTCGAGTCCCCCCGCTGATTTTCTTTTTTTTGACATATCCCCGGATATCATTTTCGCTTAAATTGTTATGCAGGGGTATTTCAGGACGTTGCAAGACCAGCAAAAGCTCGGATTTGTTTTTATATATTCTTTGAAGCGCGAGGTTTAAACTGGCAAAGCATGTCCTGGTAGTAAACAGTTGATCGAATTGTTCCTCAAGCTCTTTTTTAAACGTTGAGCATGGATTTTCTTTATAAAATTTGAGGTCGGAATAAAAATTCCAGAGTCGATCCTGGATATCAACCAATGCCTGACGTTGCTGCTCATTAAAACCAACCAGTTTGTTTATGGTACGTTCGGCATGGATCCAACACAGGGCGTGTAAAAAAATATTGAATTGCCCTGCATCATCACTGATTATTACCATTTTCGGATTGAAGCCATGTTCAAGTACACTTCCTATAAGAGCGCCTTCGGTTGCAATCCGGATATGCCTTTTTCTAACGATTTTTAAGGCCTTCAGGGTAGAGTTCCATTCCTGCTCATCCTGAAAACTTTTTAGCTTAAGTTCAGTCATGGGTTGAATGACTTTTGGGGGTAGCTTTTGAGCCCGCATATATTCAAAGGCTTCCTCGTTAAGTACATAATCGGTATGTTTTCCACGCAGCAAGGTTAAAAAATTAATCCGGCTTTTGCTTTGGGTACTCTCAAACCACGCAAACAACTCATTACCAATGTGGGTGCAGTATCCATTTCGACCTTGATGTCGGGCTCCTGTATCATCTACATGGACATAATCAGAGACTTCGAGTCCGGCGGTGAGAATTTCATCTTTTTCAGCATGAAAGATATCTTTGTTTTCGTTAATAATTCGATTGACTTGACCGGAAGAAATGTCGATGCCAAGCTCTATGAGTTGTTCAAGGATCAAAGGTTGCGTGACATCGGCATGATAATACTGGTGCAGGATATACCTGACCAGATTGATGTTATAGTGTCCCTTGATATGTTCCGGGAGCTTGCCTGTAATATACTCCCCTGATGGGGTTTGCCATCGTTGCATGCGAAAACGAATATTGTATGGTTTGATCACAAGGTCTTGAACAATGTAATCGTCATAGCCCTTAAATCGGCTCCCTTCAGGAATATTTTCCGGAGAAATAGAAATGGTATCGTGAATCTTGAGGTGACGGTTCTTCTTTCTTTTTTTTGATCCCGGCCGTTTTTTTGGTTTTTTGCCGTTATTACTACTGCCGTTGTTATTGCCGGAATCTTTTTCAAGATTTGAGGGCTTAATATCAGGTTTGGGCTTTTCCCCTTTTAATCTTGCAATCTCGTCCTTGAGGGCTTGAATAATTTCATTTTTTAATGCCAGTTGTTCTTTTTGAAAAAAACAAGTCTCCAAGATTTTGTTGACTAAAGGAGTTCGCTCCTTTTCGGGGATTTCAGGTAAATCCGGGATTTTTTTGTTGAACAAGCTCATGGGAAAGACTATGCCATAAAAATGCTCCTGTGTCTATAAAAAATTAAAAAAATTTATTGTGTTGCCAGAGGTTATTGAGAAGTTACGAAAACAACATGTAACTTACTGATTTTTAACAAATACTTGTAGCACATATAAAATATCTTTGCAAGAGAAAATATTGATTCAATTTCAATTAATTCAAG
>JAIVWD010000307.1:0-4186 GCA_049190315.1 Deltaproteobacteria bacterium
AGTGAAATTATTTATCTGAAAGTCTACGACACAATCCGTTTGCCCCTGTCAAGGGAATTGGCTTTCCACAGGGCCTGAATCTTTTGGATTTCCTTGTAATTCATACAATCCGTCTCATAGTTGTTGCCAATGGAAAGATACGCCGGCCGCTTGTTGTTCAAGGGTTTAATCTTGTATTCATCATAATGCCGGGCCATATGTGTTCCAAAGTAGATCTGCATCTGCTGGGAGTTTGTATTGCCCATGATTTTGACTTTATTTGCTTTCATAAATTCCAGGGTCTTTACTGCATCCTCAAAGGTTTCATATGGAAGACCAAAAATGGTAAAAAGCTCTACTTCTATATTTTCATTCTGAGCCAGCTTGACTGCTTCAGCCACCCTTTCAACGGATATGTGCTTGCCAAGCTTCGCCAGGACCCGTTCTGAGCCTGATTCCAATCCAAAGGCAATGGTACTCACACCTGCGCGCTTCATTATCTTCATCACTTCAGGGTTCACGAGGTCTGCCCGGGTTTGCAGCCACATCTGCATATCAAGACCCTCTGACAGCATTCTGTCAAAAATTTCCATAAGGCGTGCAGGCTTAAGGGAAATATTTGGATCGGCAAACCAGAGTCTCTTTACGCCTTTTTTCCTGATCCACTTGATTTCCTCAATGACTCTATCGATTGAATGGAAACTTACTTTGTGCTTGAATGCATTGGGCGTGTAACAGTATATGCAGTCGTGAGGACATCCGCGAGAGGTCAGTATAATGGCTTCACTCATGCGTGAGTAGTCGAAAGTGTCATCAAGATAGGGGGAGGGATAAAGGTCAAGATCAGCCGCTGCATCGAGTTCGGGTGTATCAAAGACTTCACCACTTGCATCTTTGTAACTGACACCCAGAAGATTGGAAAAGGGCGTCCCGTTTTTGATGGCCTGCGCAACATGCAAGAGTGTCTCCTCACCTGAAGATCGAGATATATAGTCAATATCAGGTAGTTCGGAAAAAGCCGAAGACGGCATAAATGTGGCCTGCGGTCCCCCAATGGCAAGCTTGATATCTCTGTCCAGTGACTTTATGAGTTTTGCAAGGCCATTCACATAAAGCATGGTTCTCTGATAGGCCGACAGCCCAACCAGGGCGGGATTAAACCTTTTGACAATCTCACAAAGATTTGTGCGGGAGATATGTGTATCCTCTCCAAGTGACAATATCCTGGTATTAAAACCCTTGGATTTGAGAAATGATGCAATATATCCCAACGAGATAGGGGTCAAGGATGGAGCAAAAGGGTTTATATCAATAAGTAATACATTCACAATGCAAACCCTTATAAGAGATGGACCTGCCAAGGTCAAGGGGAAATGCGAATATCGAATATCGAATTATGAAGGTTTCTTACTCTTTTGTCTTGCAGTATCAATGCTTTTCACAAATATCGAAATCAACTGGTTGTCTTCATCAATCAAGGGTTCAAAATCTATTAATCGATCTTCAAGATCAAAGGTATTACCTTCCTTCGACATTCATCATTCCTTGTTCGACATTCGATATTCTAAATACATCCCAAATACTATCTCGCAGCTTAAGTTAGCGCTTATGGGGGTAGAACTTGCTGCATAATGTTCCTTATTTCATCTTTTCCCCCTTTTTTTCTCCAGTTGAATATCAAGCTGCTTTAGTTTCTCTATTATTTCTTTAGTATTCTGATTTTCTATTACCAGGTTTTCGTATTTTTTCGTTAACGTTTTGTTTTCCTGCTTTAAAGTCGTGATAAGAGTTTTTAATTCATTACAAAGAATCTCATTTTTTATTAATTTCTTTAAAAGGCTCCTCAGATATTGAACAGAACTTTTTTGTTCGGCTCCTTCCGGATCTAATGAGATATATTCCTCCAGGTTTTTAAATGCGTGCTTGTAATCGGGTTCAGGGTTTTTGAAGTGCGAATAAAGCAATGCTAAATAAAAATAATCAAGAGAGGTCGGTCTGGATAATGACTCGTCTTCGCTTTTCAGAGCGTTTTCCAGGTGAGAAATTTCGGTTTTAATTTCTTTCGTTTGTAAGGCGAGATAATAGGTTGAGTCTTTCATGTTTTTCGCTTGCTGTACACAACCAGTAATGAAAATTACCATACAAAGTAAGAAAAATAAAACAATTAGCTTTAAAAGATAGTTTGGTTTCACACGCCTCCATTGTTTTGTAGTCAAATTACCATCCCCAGAGGAGGTGGCTTGTTTATATTAGTCCTCAAAGGTATCCTGACAGACTACTAAGTGCCTAAAATGCCTAAAGTGAGCTAAAGTGCCTAAAGTTGTTGTACGCCTTCGGCGTGCTGATTGATAAACAAAACCACAAGGATTTGCAATCACTCTCTTGCCAATGCATTGAGAGCGTAGAGTAACCCACCTGCCGACAGGCAGTTATAAAATGGCAGGATTCCTTAACTTTAGGCATTTTAGTGCACTTTAGGCACTCTTAAATAATTACTGTAACGGTAAAACCTTTTTATTGTACCACTACTATAGGTAATGGTTTAAACCGATTAATCAATTTCACTTTTTTCTTCGATTGACCATAAACACACTACCATGAATTTTTTTTGCATGTTCTTTTAGTTCTGCAGCAATCTCTCCAATTTCAATATGACTTATATGCCTTTTCTCATTATTTGAAAGAACAACAGCAATGGAAATAGACATGATCGGAAATTTTATTTTATTGCCCTGGCGTGTTTCCCCCATGATATAACCATTTGCCCTGTCTTTGGCATTGTAGAAGTCAACAATCTTTTTGTCAAACTCTTCGATAATATGGGTGCAAACTTTATTGTACCTTTCTATGGTTGTTAAGATTGCAAAATCATCTCCCCCGATATGCCCCACAAAATCATCATTTGTTCCATATTCGGCAGTTGTTTTTTCAATAATTTTTGCAGTTGTTTTGATAATTTCATTGCCCGCAGCATATCCATAATGATCATTGAACGATTTAAAATTGTCTATATCCAGCAAACAGAATGTCACAGATTTGCTTGCCGCCAGTCTATTTTTCAGAACATTCTCAATTGCTATTCCACCCGGCAGCCTTGTCAACGGATTTGCATTCAAGTTGGCTTCTTCGAGAGAGGCTAACAGATGAGCCATTTTAATAAAAGCATTTGCAAGTTCACCTAATTCATCCTGAACCGTAACATCTGGAATATGATTGAATCTGCCTTTTGCTATCTCATTTGTTGCTAATTTTAGCTGCTGGATAGATCTTGCGATATTGCGAGTCGTCAGGGTTACTGCACCTATACCCAGAATAAGGCCAAGACTTGATAATATAACAGTAATGCGAAACGCTTTCAATCCGGCATCGCTATTCTTGATAATCATCTGGTTTTGATTTTCTTTTACATTCAACCTCATCATTTGAATCAGAGCTATTAATTCGTCCAGCTTACTTTTGATTTTTGCATCATATTCCTTTGTAATGATTGATGATTTATTGCCTGTATTCTTTAGCCGATCTTCGTAAAGATTATTAAATTCATTATGGAGAATTGACAACTGCTTTGAAGGAATGTTTTGGGATTCTGCAAGTCCCTGAATTTTAGAGACAAGCGTATCAAATTCATCACTTCGCTGCCGGAACAGTCCCAGTATCTCCTGACTATCCAGAATTAAATAGCGACGGCCATAAGATTCTTGTGCCAGAAGGCTGTCGAGCATATTATTAGCGGCTTCCAGCAAAACAATATCATGTTCTATAATATTTTTGCTGGTCCTGTTTGCTTCATTAAGATTTGAAAGAGCGACTATACTTATTATGATCATAACCAGGAAAATCGGTAGATATCCCAAAATTATTTTCGTTGAAATGCTAACTCTCTGCAATCTATCTAAAAACACGAGATAAGTCCTCTTGCCAATTTATTGAAGAAATGAAACCACTTGTTGCATTTAAAACATTACCTGAAATACGTTGAAAAGACCTGCTTTGGAGAATGAGTCAACGTTGCAGATGGAGTTTTTAATTTTGCCAAAATAAATAAGCTTGCAACCTGTTTATTTTCTGATAAATTTCATATAGTGAAGAGTAATACCTAAGTTGAGCTATTTTTTACTCGACCTGCACCAATCTCTTGCGCATCAAGGACTTGCGAAAAGTCTCGACATATCCATTGGTATGCCTACGCTTTTCGCAAACCTTGCTG
>JAIVWD010000308.1:0-4184 GCA_049190315.1 Deltaproteobacteria bacterium
GAGGAGCTTTTTTTGCTGTAATTGCTGAAGAAGCGGCTACGTCTGCTTTTAGCTGGTTTCTCAGCAGCGGGCTGTCGAGATATAATTTGGTTTATGGATCGTTGGGAGCGCTGATCTCTTTTATGACCTGGATTTATATCATTAATTTAATCGTGCTTTTTGGTGCGCATTTAAGCGCCGCAATTGGGCAAAAGGGGACGTTTTACAAAGGTCTCAAAGGTTAATATTGACACTTATGTATTAGTTTAGATATAAATAAATATTAGCAGTCGGCCAGTAACATCATTTTTTTATTTTCTATTATATTAATAAATTAACCAGAAAAAGCTGATTAGGAGACAAAGATGGCAGATAAACATGATAAGGCATTTATTCTTTGGTTTGATGATATTTTAATCGAGGATGTTGCTCTGATTGGCGGTAAGAATGCCTCATTAGGCGAGATGTATCAGAAACTTACCTCTAAAGGCGTTGATGTTCCTCATGGTTTCGCTATCACATCTTATGCTTACAGGCATTTGATTAAAACCGCCGGAATTGAAAATGATGTAATAGAGGCCCTGGCGGGGCTTGATACCCATGACATGAAAAATCTTCAGGAACGCGGCAAGAAGGTCAGGGGCATAATCAGAAATGCCGAGTTTCCGGATGACCTGAGGCAGGCCATTATTGAGGCCTATAAAAAAATGGAAGAGGAATATGGTTCAAATGTGGATGTGGCGGTTCGGTCGTCTGCTACAGCGGAGGATTTGCCGGACGCTTCTTTTGCTGGTCAACAGGAATCTTTTCTTAATATCAGAGGTGTAGATGCCCTTATTGAAAACTGCCGGAAATGTTTTGCAAGCCTGTTTACCAACCGCGCAATTTCCTATCGCCATGACAAGGGATTTGGACAGTTTGACGTTTACCTTTCCATTGCCGTTCAGAAAATGGTTCGCAGTGATGCGGCTTCATCCGGGGTCATTTTTTCAATTGACACAGAGAGCGGTTTTGAGGATGCGGTTTTTATCACCGGTTCCTGGGGACTTGGCGAAAACGTGGTACTTGGCGTTGTCAATCCCGATGAATATTACGTCTTCAAGCCCACTCTTAAAAAAGGGAAGCGGCCAATTGTCAGCAAGAGGGTGGGAAGTAAAGAACTTAAAATGATTTATAGTTCAGATCCCAATGACGAAAGAACAGTCAAAAATATTGATACCACTCCCGAGGAACGGGGAAGCTATATATTAAGCGATGATGAAATTATCCAACTGGCAAAATGGGCCTGTATTATCGAAGATCATTATCAAAAACCCATGGACATTGAATGGGCCAAGGACGGTGACGGCGTTAACGTGGGGACAGGCGAACTTTATATTGTACAGGCAAGGCCGGAAACCGTGCATTCACAAAGTTCATCAAAGAGAGTTCTTGAAACTTACGTGCTGAAGGAAAAAGGCAAAGTCATTGCATCAGGACAGGCCGTTGGGTCTATGATAGGTCAGGGGGTAGCGCATATAATTGAGGATTCAGCCCATATTCACGAGTTCAAAAAAGGTGAAGTGCTGATTACCGACATGACTGATCCTGACTGGGAACCAATCATGAAAATAGCAAGCGCCATAGTTGCCAACCGCGGCGGAAGAACCTGCCATGCTGCAATAATTTCACGTGAACTGGGAATTCCATGTATAGTCGGCACTGTAAATGGTTCTGAAGTAATAAAAAATGGAAGTGAGGTGACTGTTTCATGTGCTGAAGGTGAAACAGGTAACATATATGAGGGGCTTTTGAAGTTTGTTATAGATAGACTGGATCTTGACACATTGCCTCCCACAAAGACAGATATAATGATGAATGTTGGTATTCCTGAGAGGGCCTTTACTGAGTGTCAGATACCCAATGATGGCGTAGGCCTGGCCAGGGAGGAATTTATTATTAATTCTCATATTGGTATTCATCCCCTGGCTCTTTATTATTTCGACGATCTAAAAGCAAAAGCTAAATCTGATGAAAAGATCGCAGAAATTGTAAAAGAAATTGAAGCTCTTACTACTGCTTACCCGGATGACAAGAAACAGTTCTTTATTGATAAATTAGCCGAAGGCGTTGGTCGTATTGGAGCAGGTTTTTATCCTAAGGATGTGATTGTACGATTGTCAGATTTTAAGAGTAATGAGTATGCAAACCTGGTAGGCGGTACTCTGTATGAGCCGCATGAAAGCAATCCCATGATTGGCTGGCGTGGGGCCTCACGTTATTATGATGAGAAATATAAACCAGCCTTTGAACTTGAATGTAAAGCTTTGCTCAAGGCCAGAAATGATATGGGGCTTACCAATATCAAATTGATGGTTCCTTTCTGTCGTACTCCTGAGGAAGGCCGTAAAGTAATAGAGGTTTTGAAGGAATTCGGGCTTGTCCAGGGCGAAAACGAGCTGGAAGTATATGTAATGTGCGAAATCCCAAGTAATGTAATTTCAGCCGAGGCCTTCAGTGATGTCTTTGACGGATTTTCCATTGGTTCCAATGACTTGACCCAGTTGACTCTAGGGCTGGACCGGGATTCGGATCTTGTGGCTCACATTTTTGATGAACGAAACGAAGCAGTCAAAACCATGGTTCGTATGGTTATTGATGTGGCCAAGCGCCGCGGGAAGAAGATTGGTATTTGCGGCCAGGCTCCCAGTGATTTTCCTGAATTCGCCACTTTTCTTGTAGAGTGTGGAATCGATTCCATGAGTCTGATACCGGATACTGTTATAAAAACCAGACTGGCTGTAGCTGAGAAGGAAAAAGAGATGGGGATAAAAGCCGATTAATGCTTACAAAACAAAAGATTGAAGACCAAAGCAATTGAAGATTGAAGATTTGTGGAATCGCTCCACTCTACCATTTTTTATAAAATTAATAGAATACCTTCAATATTCAATTTTGACTACGGCATGCACAGTTGTTATTGGCCGAAGTTAGAACCAAGCTCGAATAAATTATCAACAGGAGAGAACATCATGGCTCTTTTGCTTGTTCAGCACGGCAAGAGCTTGCCCAAGGATAAAGACCCTGCCAAGGGACTTTCTGAAGAAGGAATTTCAGAAGTAGAGCATATTGCGGGGATTGCAAAAAAATATGGGGTCAATGTTTCCCGTATCATGCATAGCGGGAAAAAGAGAGCGCTTCAGACCGCAGAGATATTTGCATCAGCCCTGAAACCGGATGAAGGCATCCGGGAAATTGAAGGAATTAATCCTCTGGATGATGTAGCTGCTTTTGCCGATAAAATTAAGATCAGCGATAATTTAATGTTTGTCGGCCATTTACCCTTTATGCAGAGGCTGACTTCCTATCTGATAACAGGATCCATCGAAAAACCTGTGTTCAAGTTCCAGAATGGCGGCATACTATGTATGGATAAAAATCCGGAAGCCGCCCAGGCATGGTTTATAAAATGGGCACTTATGCCACATCTCAGATAACAATATAGTTTCATATATCACAATTATCCTGATTATAACGGATTTTGGGGAGGCGATGGGTAATGGGTGGCATGGACAAACTTGTTTGTCCGTGTCTCCTTTTTTGCTCAGTAACAAGGCGCTTTCATAAATGCGCATGACTCGAATCATTGAAGCGCCAGAGAATTTTTTTCTCACTTCGCATTGACGTTTTTTGCACGGACAAACAAGTTTGTCCATGCCACCCATCAGGCGCTTACAAAAAAATGATGCAAGAGTTTCCTCCCCAAAATCCGTTATAATCAGAAAAAATCCTTGATTATTATTCAGTTCCGGCTACAATATTTGCAACTACTCCGGTTCACGGTTAAAAGCCGGCTAACAACCTGCGTAGTTATGACATATAAAGAGATCAGGAGAATAATTTGATCAGGAAAGCAAATATAAAGGATATAAAAGTGATTCATGGTCTTCTTCAGGACTATGGCAAAAAAGGCGAACTTCTTCCCCGCCCCCTGAGTGAACTTTATGACCATTTAAGGGATTTCTCTGTATATGTGGATAATAATGAAGGTGAAGAAAGGGTATTGGGCTGCTGTGCCTTGCAGTTTTGCTGGGAGGATCTTGCAGAAATACGATCCCTTGCAGTACATCCTGAGTATCTGGGGAAGAAAATTGGTTCAAAACTGGCTGAGGCGGCTCTTGCCGAGGCAAAATCCTTTAATATAAAAAAAGTATTTACACTTACCT
>JAIVWD010000309.1:0-1067 GCA_049190315.1 Deltaproteobacteria bacterium
CAATAACGATTGGGGTGCGGACTGGACTGCGCATGTCAACTCCCTGACCTTGCTTCCGGACGAAGGTTATATAGTCACAAAGACGAAGGCTTTGCATGACATTTTGATGGCGGTTCCGGAGTATGCGGCCCTGGATTGGCCTTATGAGGTCTCAATTGAAGTCATCCACCACATCGTGGAGGCTGCGGGTGATGTAATTGTCAACAAAGCGAGCCCAGGAATAGCAAAAAAGCTGATAAAGTCCACCCTTCGACCCAGTCCGGTCTTCCAGAACCTTCTGGTGAAGGCGTATGCCCAGGGGTTGGCGGATTTTTCGACTCAGACCCCATTCCCCTTAGATGATCAGAGTGCGGCTCAGGTCATACGCGGCTCAGAGGTGAATTTCCGAGCCTACATGGTCACGTACGGAACGGTGTTTCAACAAGATGAACCGCATATCATACAGGGGATCGTTCTGAACTTTGAAGCCATAGCTATGGCCTATTTGGGGGCGTTCGGTATTACCCTTCCGCCGGAAGTGAATCTCAAGCCGCTGATCGAGTTAGCCTTATACCAGGCCATAGATCTTTGCGAAGATGATTACATGGCTGAAATCTGGGCCACGATCGATTATGTCGACCAGGAGATGAAGGCGCACAAAATCAACTAATAAGATGCCTGTTATCTATAAAAGCAATTGAAAAGCCTAAAAATTACGATATACAAAGCACATCGGCAACTGACTTGTTTGGCTGCCAGGATTTGGTATTGGCAAGATATCAAAGGTTTTGACAAGTCCAAATTTCGTTTGGTACTCTCAATATATTTGTAGTGCGACGAGAAGTTGCGTATTTTGACGGATAACATTACAAAGGTGATGATATCCAGATCCGTATAATCACTTGATGTCCCCTCGTACCTCGGGGACATCGCCCAGGATGAGGAGCGCGCCAAAAAATAAATGCCGTGCAAGCTCGACCGCTATGACATCAAACGGATTGAGACAGTCGCAAACAGCGCGCTCCTCATCCTGGGCGTTGTAGCCGATCGCTTCGCTCCCGGCTACAACGCTACGGTTCAGCCACTTG
>JAIVWD010000309.1:1077-4181 GCA_049190315.1 Deltaproteobacteria bacterium
GTTAAAAAATACAGTTAGAAAAACTGTTTTTTTACTAATTTTTGGTCAACAATCATGAAATCTGTGGGAATAGTCAGAAACTATATAATAACTGGAGGTAACATGCTATTTAACATGATGCTATTCGGTTTATTCATTATATTGGGATTTCTGGGAACGCTCGGAGGCATAGGCATAATTCTCAATGGTACCGCCAGCCAACGATGGCCCACGATTAAAGGCGTGATTACATCTTCAGAAGTCGTCGATACTCCAACGCCAGACGGTTCTCCCATCAGTTTTACTGTAAAGGTTTCCTACAAATATGCAGTAGGAGATAAACAATTTACTTCTTCTCGGATATCATTTAAGGGATTCGTTACAATGCTGGAAGAGCAAGCTCAAGCTGTTATCGACGAGCAGTATCCAGTCGGAAAAGAGATAACAATATACCATGATCCAAATCGTCCTGAGGCTGCAACACTGAACTTGGAAAAACCGCCGCTCCGAGATGGAAGCCTACTCCTCTTAAGCAAGCAAAAAGAGACACTGGGGTTGGACTGCGGTCTTGATAAAACCGGATTTGTATCAATTTCAAGGTATTGTGCCTAAACAACTTGCACTCTGACGGGCTATTCCCGTTGGTGAAGCTGGGCATACATTACCGCGCCTTTTGATATCTGCTATGAATCCGCTAATCCAAGCGCCCCAGAAAATGTTATGATATGGGTTTCATTATTCAATTCAATGGGTCTGGCCGTGCTCACGGGCAGCATCCGAAGATAGCTTGTCGCTATCTGGGAATTGATTCGATCTAAGTAAGCCACTCGATACTGATTATGCCTTTCTTTTCAAGCGATTTGAACTCAGGGTCTCCTGTTAAGAGGAGGCAGTTGTTGTTTTTCACGTCTTTTTTCTTTCAAATAGGCTTTCAATATTCCAGAACCTTTCAGCATTCCTCGGGCCGCCACAATCGGATCCTCGGATTCGGGTACCATCAAAATACCTTGATCTTTTTCGATCCAGCGAATCGCTGTGGCCGAGCGTATTCCATATTTTTCCCTCAGCCTTTTGGGGATTACAACCTGTCCTTTTGATGTAACCTTGGATGATATGGTTTCCATTTGTTTTCCCTCAATGATTGGAATTAATAAATAAATTTTATACCATGTGTAAGAATTTGTCAACCGCATGTTCTTACTTATCAATTCAAATCTTAGAAATACCAAGCGCTTCATTACAGGCTGTAATGTAGTAATTTGCTTCTTTAGAATCTTTAAATTTCAGAAAATATGGGAGCGCCTTGTTATATTCTCTTAAATTCATATAACTGATCCCCAGGCAAATATTAAGCTGCTCGCTTTCCGGGAAATGTTCGACTCCTTCTGATAGTATTTTAGCCGATTGCATATATTTTTCTTTTTTCTGTTTAATTATTCCTAAACCAAGAAAAGCGCGGTGATCAGGATAATAGTCCAGCGATTTTTTGTATAGTTTTTCAGCAATCCTGTCTTTATCCTTTATAGCTTCTATATTTGCATAATCCCCATAATCGAATGTCATACCAAGTCTTGAGAAAAAATCTGCGTGCAATTCGTAAAGTTCTTTATCATCAATTACTTCAATGTCATCTGCAAAACCTGCAAGATTTTCATAGTAATTCATCCTGAGCTTTTGCCCGAAAGCCAGTATCATATCCTGTGATAAATCAGGGTCGCTTTGAAAATATATGATGTCTTCTATGCGTTTTAACCAGATATCATCTGTAATTTTACATCTTTTTTTAAAATCCGAATAAAGAGCTGTCCCGGGGAATATATCAAGGATGTAGAAGATAATGCTCAGGGGTTTGATTTCATGAATTAAATCTATGGTGTCCTGAATTGTATCCCGGCTTTCTCCTTGGCACCCGTAAATAAAGTATGCCCGGGCCATAATGCCGTATTTCGGAGTCAGCGCAAAAGCTTTTTTTATTTGATCTGTTTTAATGTTTTTGTTCAGAATTTTTCTTATTTTTTCAGATCCGCTTTCCACACCATAGCTGATCTGAATGCAGCCGGCTTTTCTCATCCAGTAAAGAACTTCATCGTTCACATAGTTTACACGGGAAATTGCTACCCATACTATTTTTAGTCCTCTACCCAGAATTTTTTTGCAGATTTCAATTACTATGTCTTTTTTGAGGGTAAATGTGTCATCTGAAAAGTAAAAAAAAGTTATTCCTTTTTTAAAGAGAAGTTCAATTTGATTTACAAAATAATCTGAAGAGTGAAATCTTACTTTATGGCCCCAGAGCTGAGGAGAACCGCAAAAAGTGCAGTTTCCAGGGCATCCTCTGGTCAAGGAAACATGCTGGTAGTTAAAATATTTTGCCGGGATCGGCAGCCTATCAAGGTTATGTATGATCTCAGCGGGCTTTGTTTTTACAACTTTGTTCTTTTTTCTGTATGCAATGCCTTTGAGGTCCTTGATTTTTTTATAATTATGTTTTTCTATACATTTTATCAAACTTAAAAATGTGTATTCTCCTTCACCTATTACTGCGTAATCAATTTCTTTGAAGTGCTTTAATAAATGCTTCCATAAAAAGGTGGTGCCTATTCCGCCAAAGACAATTTTTACTTTTGGGTCGATTTGTTTTGCAATCCTGGCGATTTCAATTCCACCCCATCGATTTGCATGCATTATCGAAAAACCGATTACATCCGGTTTTTTTTCAATCAATGTCTCTTTGATGACATCATAGGATGTTTTATTGACCTTATGCCAGTTCAGTATTTCAACATCGTAATTATTTTCCTTTAAAACAGCACCCACATAATAAACCCCCAGGGGTACAAAACTTATTTCTTCTTCATGAACTCTGTCTTCAAGGAAATAGGGGTATATGAGTAATATTTTCACTTTTTAAGCGCTCTGATTTTATAATTTAGTAATAGTTCACACGGATTTTCACGGAATTACACTGAATTATCAAAATATTCTTCTCAACATTGCGAACGTCTCTGCACCAAAATTGAACAATAACCCCACCTGATTTTATAGCTCAAATCTTCGTATAGTAAATTACTCATTGTTTATAATTTTCAGTGAAACTCCGTGTCGTTCCGTGGTGAGCATTTTTT
>JAIVWD010000310.1:0-4172 GCA_049190315.1 Deltaproteobacteria bacterium
CGGCCGCAAAACTTTTTTGGTCAAAGATCGTATAACCCTTGTCTTATTGCAAACACACCTTGGCAGAGCCGGCGGGCATATGCACCTGCCTTCCAGAAGTTTTATTTTTCTTTTTACAATCCTGTCTTCAAGTGAATGAAATGATAATATGCAGAACCGGCCTTCAGGCTTCAATAAGTCAAAGGCGGTTTCCATGAATGAATTGAGTATATTCAGCTCTTTGTTAACAGCTATTCTAACAGCCATAAACACCCGGGTGGCAGGGTGAATCCTTCTCCTGGATGATGCTTTGCCGGAAACGGCTCCGCATACGATTTCCGCTAACTGCCTGCTGGATTTAATTTTTTCTTTCTTTCTTACATTAACTATTTTTTTTGCTATTTTACGTGAATAGCGTTCCTCTCCATACTTAAAAAAAATTTCAGCCAGGCTTTTTTCATCCATCGTATTTATCAACTCTTCAGCCGTTGTATCTGATTCAATGTTCATCCGCATATCCAGCGGTTCATCTTTTCTGAAGCTGAAACCCCGTCCACTTGAGTCGAGGTGATGAAATGAAATTCCAAGATCGAGAAGAATGCCGTCTACAGCAGTAATATTTAATTGCGAAAGAATTTTCGGAAGATTTATAAAATTATCATGAAAGAGATGGATATTTAACTCGTATGGTTTTAAAATTTTTTTTGCGTTTTTTATTGCGTCTATGTCCTGATCTATGCCGATCAGAATCCCGTCTGGAATAATTTTTTCCAAAATGGCGCCCGCATGACCTGAACCGCCAAGCGTACAATCCGCATAGATTTTCCCTGGCTTACAATTAAGGTAATGAACAACCTCGCTTAACATTACGGGAATGTGTTTGTACGACATAGGATTAAAGCCCTAATTTTGCTATTTCGTTGCTGACAGCCTCCTTTTTCATATCTTCTTCCATCTGCACCACTTCCTGCTCGTAATTTTCCTTAGACCATATTTCAAAATGAACTATCTGCCCCACAAGTACGATTTCCTTTTCAAGTTCCGCATACTGCCTTAAAACCGGTGGAATCAGGATACGGCCCTGCTTGTCACAATTACAATCAGAGGCACCCCCTATGAATACTCTTCTGAAGCGGCGCATATACTCGCTTGTTTCAGACATTGCCAAAACTTTGGATTCGATCTTGCTCCATTGATCAAACGTATAGGCAAAAAGGGCTTTATCCAGCCTGG
Source organism: Deltaproteobacteria bacterium (assembly GCA_049190315.1). Classification (GTDB taxonomy): domain Bacteria; phylum Desulfobacterota; class Desulfobacteria; order Desulfobacterales; family ETH-SRB1; genus B13-G4. The sequence goes on from JAIVWD010000310.1 coordinate 1,213, forward strand.
TAACTATCACCCCGTCACCGCCTCCGGCTTTTATGACATCACGAAATCTGGCCGGAATTATTATACGTGCCTTTGAATCAATTGTATTAAAGGAGCTTCCTCTGAACATAAATCACCATCGGAGACCTTTGCAAAACGCCCCCTTTTGCCCAAATAGCGCTAAAGCTTCACTAAAGTGCCAGCGTCAGGCTATGTTAGCTGTTAAGCTGTTATGCCTTTTTATCTTATGAGCTCAAGAGCCATCAGCTATAAGCTAAGCTGTATTCCTACATTTAAAATTTTCGCCTTCCTTGAACTTGAACAAAATTGAACATTTTTCAAAAGTCTCCATTGATATCCACTTTTTTCCACTATATTTTTGTCAAATTACATTATTCAACAAAAGTCAAGAAAAAAATATACCAAATCGATTTATTTTTATAATAATTCATAAATGTTAAAGGCGTCAAGATATATTAATTTTATGTGGAGTTTTGTGGGGTTCTTAATTAGCAGGGGCCAACTCGTGTTTTTTAACATCGGGCTTGCAGAAAGCCTTGTGTTTACCGGCCAGGAGGGCGAAATTGCTCGAAGTCGTTCGCAAAAGATTTTTTACTCGACCTGCACCAATCTCTTTGCGCAAGAGGAATTTTCAGATACATGCTTTCAGATACAAAAAAATTTGCATTCAAATAAACTAAAACCTATAGTCAAATCACAATCTACATTAGGAATGAGAAAGAAATTAAGCAATTATACTTTACTATGCAAATGTATTGACATTTATTTCTAAATGTCTATAATTTTGCACATGTATTCCCAAAAAACCCAAAAAGAGCAAATACTCGATAGCGTAAAAAAAATGGGGGTGGTTCGTGTTCGTGACCTAACTGCAAAAGGTTTGCACCACGAATCACTCAGGAGGCTTTGCAAGGACGGCCTGCTGATAAAGAGCGGTCGAGGTCTATACGAACTTGCTGATGCTGATGTTACTGAACATCACAGCCTGGTTCAGGTCACAAAACAAATCCCTCATGCGGTCTTCTGCCTGCTAACCGCACTTCAGTTTCACCATATCGGCACGCAGAGTCCATATAAAATTTGGATTGCAATTGATCGACGGGCCGGGAAACCACATACTGATTACCCTCCTCTAAGGGTAGTAAGATTCACCGGTTCTGCTCTGAGCGAAGGTGTAGAAGTACACGATATCGAGGGCGTGAAAATTAAAGTTTATAATCTTGGGAAAACTATAGCTGACTGCTTCAAATACCGAAACAAAATAGGTATAGATGTTGCACTGGAAGCCCTCCGTGAATGTCGCAGGGAGCGGCGTTGTTCAAACGATGAGCTCTGGTATTATGCCAAAATATGCAGAGTGGCGAAGGTGATGACACCATATCTTGAAGCCATAGTATGACATCTGAAATGAAGAATTTAAAAAAATCGATACGCCAGCGCCTGCTACGGCTAATTAAATTATGAAGGATTTTTATCAGAGCAAAATCGAAACACTTTGGGGTTGGATTTTCTCGTCCTGAATGGAACCAGATTAAGAACATGAAATCCGACACTGTTGAGCGCACTATCACAGATGACACCCTGCCCGGCGGTCCCCGAGAAAGAACTATTGTTTACCAGGCACCTTTTGATTGTTGCAATCGGGAAAAGGATTACGAAACTGTCTGGGCCGAGTTTGAAAGACGTTTTGGGACCACGAAACACACGAATGACACGAAAGTGAAAAGCGATAAATAAAACATGAAAACGACATTGCAGCAGTTGAAAAAATGGATCCGGCTGGCGGAAAGCGAACATCTCGAATTCAAACAGGCTGGCCGGCAGTTCGATTCTGAAAAGCTCACCCGTTATTGTGTCGCACTGGCCAACGAAGGCGGGGGAAAGCTCATTTTGGGGGTGACGGACAAACTACCTCGTCGGGTTGCGGGGACTGAGGCTTTCACGGATGTCGGCAAGACCCAGGCTCAGCTTTTGGACAGGCTCCACCTGCGGATTGATATGGAGGAGATAGTTCATCCGGACGGACGGATTGTTATTGTGCATATTCCCTCCAGGCCCATCGGAAGACCCGTTGAATACAGGGGGGCATACTGGATGCGCAGCCATGACGCCCTTGTCCCCATGACTCCGGAAAAACTGCAGCAGATATTTGCGGAGGCGGAACCGGATTTCTCGGCTCAGATTTGTAAAAAGGCGACCATTGGCGAGCTCGACCACCACGCCATCGAAACATTCAGAAAAAGATGGCATCGTCGATCTGGCAATGACGAACTGCTTAACATTTCTTCAGAGCAATTGCTTCAAGACGCCGAGCTTCTGGTTGACGGCGGAGTTACCTATGCCGCATTAATTCTTTTGGGCACCCGTAAAGCCCTGGGTCTTCATCTTGCACAGGCCGAAGCTGTTTTTGAATACCGATCAAAAGAAACCTCACTGCCGTTTCAACAGCGTAAGGAATATCGGAAAGGTTTTTTCCTGTACTATGACGATCTCTGGAATACCATCAATCTCCGTAACGATGAATATCAATACCAGGACGGCCTTTTTATGCTGACGGTTCTGTCCTTTAACGAGCTGGTGATTCGTGAAGCCATTTTAAACGCCGTCAGCCACAGGGATTATAGGCACGCGGGTTCTGTATTCATTAAACAGTATCCCACCAAAATCGAACTTGTCAGCCCGGGTGGTTTTCCGCCCGGTATAACCCCGGAAAACATTCTCTGGAAGCAACATCCTCGCAACCGGCGCATCGCAGAGGTGTTTGCCAGATGCGGCATGGTTGAGCGTTCCGGTCAGGGGGCCAACCGAATGTTCCAACTATGCGCCCGCGAGAGCAAACAGCCGCCTGATTACAGTGGAACCGATGACTATGAAGTATTCCTCACGCTATACGGGAAAGTACAGGATCCCCGCTTTTTAACATTTCTGGAGAAGATCGGCCGTGAGCGTCAAGTGTCTTT
>JAIVWD010000311.1:0-4156 GCA_049190315.1 Deltaproteobacteria bacterium
GTAAATATCTTTAAGATTCTCCAAAAGTTCTTCCATGTTTTCTCCTTGAGTCATATAGTCAGGATATTCTTCAAGATAGCCGAGCCACATTTCACCATCCTGCCAATACGTGTATTTTAGTAGCGTCATAAACTTATCCTTTGATTTATTTGTTTATAATTGAGTTCCTGATCCCCGACCCCTAACCCCTGATCCCTGCTTTCTGATCCCTGATCCCTGCTTTCTAATCCCCGCTTTTTCCATTATCCATAAGTTTCAACAGCGGCCTGAAAAGATCCATGGGAAATGGGAATATGACTGTCGAATTTTGCTCTGCCGACATCTCCCGCATTGTCTGGAGATATCTCAGTTGCAAAGCCATAGGGTTTTTTTCAATTATTTGCGCTGCCTCAGAAAGCTTTGCCGCTGCCTGAAATTCGCCCTCAGCATTGATAACTTTCGCACGACGTTCTCTCTCGGCCTCAGCCTGTTTGGCCATTGACCTCTGCATTTCCTGAGGCAGATCAATGTGTTTAAGCTCAACTGTTGCAACCTTTATTCCCCATGGATCTGTATGAGTATCGAGTATTTCCTGTAATTGCGAATTTATTTTTTCCCTTGCAGATAAAAGTTCATCCAGCTCTGCCTGGCCGCACACACTTCTTAAGGTTGTCTGTGCAAGTTGAGACATTGCATAATTGTAGTTTTCAACCTCAACTATGGCTTTTGTCGGATCAATTACCCTGAAATAGATGACCGCATTCACCTTTACAGAAACATTATCCTTTGTAATAACGTCCTGAGGATCTACATCCATGGCCACAAGGCGCATGCTGACTTTCAGCATTTTATCAACAACCGGAATCAATATTATCAGCCCCGGTCCTTTTGCCTTTATTACACGCCCCAGCCTGAATATCACCCCGCGTTCATACTCATTCAATATCCGTATTGCCGAGGTCAGGAAAAAGATAACAAGCATTATTATTGCAATTGCAGTAAACATTTTATCTCCTTTTCGATTTTGTTAAATACTTTTCAGGTAGATAGACTGAAGGCTGAAGCTCCCTTCCACCTTCCACCTTCCACCTTCCACCTTCAGCCTTCAGCCTTCAGCCTATCCACCTAAACCAGCTCCACCTCTAACACAAGATTAACAACCTTTACCACCCGGACCTTTTTACCCTGCCCTATTATATCCTTTGAAGTCGCATTCCACAGTTCGCCATGAACAAATACTTTGCCTTCCGCCTTAATGTCTGTTTTCGCCACCCCGATTTCTCCGATAAGTCCTTTTGCCCCTGTCCTTGGTTTTGTGACCTGTGCTTTAAAAACAATACCGGCAACTGTAACAAAAAAAGCTGAAACTATAACCACCGTCGGCACAAATACCGTCCATGATAGTCCTAACCCGGGAGCGCTGTTTTCAAACAACATCATTGAACCAAGCAAAAGTGAGGCAATGCCTGCTATGCTGAGAAGGCCGTAACTTATAATCTTCATCTCCATTATGAACAGAATTACAGAAAGTATGATAAGAAGAAAGCCGGCATAGTTAACAGAGAGAGTCTGAAATGCAAAGAAAGCTAAAATTAACGAAATTGCGCCAACTACTCCAGGAAAAATAGCACCCGGCTGAGACAGTTCAAAATAAAGCCCTGCAAGACCTATCATCATAAGGATATACGCAATATTGGGATCGCTTATGGTCTTTAATATCTTTGTTCTTAAACTTTCTTTCAGGATTATCTTATTGGCATTGTCGAGCTTTAAAATCCATTTATCTTCTATTCTGCGCCCGTTTATCTTATTTATCAAATCATCCAGGTCGTTTGCTATAATATCTATTACATTTTCTTTCAGAGCCTCGGTTTCAGTAACAGAAACACTCTCACGTATAGCCTTTTCAACCCAAACAGCGTTTCTCCCACGCTTTTCAGCAACACTTTTCGCATGAGCAACCATATCGTTAAGCACCTTTTCAGACATGGTTCCGCCAATTTCCTTACCACCTGCCCCTACCGGATGCGCAGCCCCGATATTTGTTCCAGGAGCCATAGCAGCAATATCTGCCGCCATGGTTATCATAACGCCTGCCGAGGCGGCTCTTGCCCCACTTGGGGAAACATAAACAACGACCGGCACCTTGCTCCCAAGTATAGCCATCACGATTTTTCTCATAGATTCGGCAAGACCGCCAGGCGTGTCAAGCTCAATAATAATGCAGGAAGCATTATGTTCCGATGCCTTTTGAATTCCGCCTGTTATATAATCAACCACGCCTGGATTTATAGAACTTGATATTTTGGCTATATAAACATCATTCTGATCCGGAAAACAGTTCTCAGGAGTAAATGACAGAAAAAACAAAAGCGCAACAATAGAAAATTTGCATTTTATAAAGCGCATTTCTTTATCAGCTCCCCATCTCATTCATTAACATTTTCATATCTTCCCAAACATCACGCTTTTTATCAGGATTTCTAAGAAGATATGCAGGATGATAGGTAGGTAACACCCTTATGCCACTGTATTTATGAAAATTGCCTCTGAGCCTCGAAATGGGTTCTTTTGTTTTTAAGAGTGTCTGAGCTGCAAAAGTCCCAAGCGCGCAAATAAAATCAGGCTTTAATACCGCTATCTGACGCTGTAAAAACGGTAAGCAGGCTTTTATCTCGTCAGGCAGAGGATTTCTGTTCTTCGGAGGCCGGCATTTTATTATATTGCAGATATAAACCTGCTCTCTTGTTAATTTTATAGCCTGAATTATCTTGGTCAAAAGCTGGCCTGCAGCGCCGATAAAAGGCTTGCCCCTTTGGTCCTCCTCATATCCAGGCCCTTCACCAACAAATACAAGCTTTGCGCTTGGATTGCCCTCACCAAAGACAATATTTCTACGACCGTCACAAAGCCCGCACCGGCGGCAGTCACCCAGGTCTGTCCGGATTGATTCCAGTGTCTCAGGTAAAAAGGCTTCTTTGCTTCCCCAGCTTTTAATAATATCAAGGCTCTTTTTTGAGCAATCAAACCCCCGGCATCCTGATCCGGCTAAGAATCTAAGGTGGTTTTTAACTTCCTCTATTGCTGAATTAAAACCTTTAATATTCACTTTTTCAAATGCTCTCACGCTATAAGTCAATTAGCACACCTTTGGTTCGAACATAAGGTTTACCGATTCAACCTTTGATCGAATTTAAACGGCATAGCCTGTTTGACAGCTACCTTTTTAAAGTCTGGGTGTCCAGGGTTGAGGACATAGTTACATTCAGTTGGAATAATGGTGCTTGGTACTTTTAAAACCGCTGAAATTTGATCAAAATACCATATTTTACCTGTTTCTTTTAGCTTTATTGGCGGGGAATCGGCCTGCCAGTCTTTCGGCAACCTGGCGATATCGTTTACATCGACAACCAGGGTCTTAGAAAAAATCACCTTGATGCTTACGTAATCTCTTAAAGCCTGATAAGAAGCTGCATGAACGATGATTTCAAGAGCGGCCAGAGCCAGAGAGTCGGATACGTAAACCACCCCTATACCCTTGTAATTCCACCGCCCGCCGTAGCGCCTTGAACCTGTACCGGTAAAAGCTTCATCGACTTTACGTTTGTGCACCAATCGCCAGGCCGTTAACATTAATAAACTACTCCGTCTTCAATCCGGCCCAGCATATCCTCAACTTCTCTGGCCCCCGGCTCTGTATCGGCAAACTCAAGAGGAGTTTTGCCACCCAGACCTTTTACCGGTAAACGAAACCATTGACGTGCCAAATCCTCGTCTCCATATACTTCAATTGCTCTTTCGTACAGGCATGCAAGGCGCAACACACGTTCTGATTCATCTGTTTTCAGACGACCCTCTTTTTTCCTGCGGGTCAAAGTCCGTTGAGGAATATTCACAGTGGTTGCCAGACTCTTTTCGGGCACGCCCAGTATCGTACTCAACCGGCTGAAAGACGAAACCGGCAGTCCCTGCTTAAGAAGCAAAATCAGGCCTTTTACGTTTTCGGTTTGAATGCCTATTGATTGACCATACATTTTAATCTCCTATGCTTAAATTAGCGAACCTTCGGTGCGAACATAAGTGCCTAAAGTGAGCTAAAGTATATTAAAGTGCCCAAAGTTAAGGAATGCGCCTTCGGCGCTACCAATTTTAATTTTTTTACCATACAACTTTGTTC
>JAIVWD010000312.1:0-4053 GCA_049190315.1 Deltaproteobacteria bacterium
TGGTTAAGACAGGGAATTGGGTCCGGTTTTAATAGGAGCCTCTTGCAGAAACAAAAAAACTTTTGAATTATTTTGCTCAATAGAGGAATAGTTATGGTAAAGAAGCTGTCTCTATGATATATTATAACTAATTGATTTTGCGAAATAATTAGTTGAAACAAGGAGACAGCTTCATGAAAAAAGTATCACAGATTTGGTTTAATATCCAAGGATTTCTTTTTCCTTTTATAGAAAAGGAAATTGAGGAACCTCTTACTGAAAAGTTAAAACAACTGGTGGCGACTCTGGAATTAATACGGATTGAAGATTTTGTTCATATTCCGGATTATTGGCATGGACAATCCCCCAAGAACCGCAAGCAGATAGCGAGGTCATTTGTAGCAAAAGCGGTTTACAACATGGCTACTACACGGGAATTAATCGACAGGTTAAAAACCACGCCTGCTCTACGAAGAATATGCGGGTGGGAAAAAGCAAGCCAAATTCCTCACGAGTCATCTTTTTCACGGGCATTTGAAGAATTTGCTCAAAACGGCATAGCCCAGATTGTGCATGAAAGTTGTGTTAAGCAACATTTAGAAGATCATATAGTTGGCCACATTTCGCGGGATTCTACAGCAATTGATGCCCGAGAAAAACCTCAAAAAAAGAATAAGGTTGCAGCTAAATCCAGTGCACAAAAGCCAAAGCGCAAGCGAGGCCGTCCCAAAAAGGGAGAAGAACGCGTAAAAGAACTCACGCGTCTTGAACGGCAACAGTCAATGACTACAGATGAAATGTTAGAAGACTTGCCGCAAAGTTGTGATGTTGGCACAAAGAAAAACAGCAAGGGCTACAAGAAAACCTGGATTGGATATAAATTGCATATTGATGCCGCAGACGGTCATATTCCAGTAAGCTGTGTTTTGACCTCGGCATCCGTACATGACAGTCAGGTGGCATTACCTCTGGCAGAACTGACAAATCAAAGAGTGACAAGCCTGTATGATCTGATGGATTCTGCGTATGATGCACCAATTATCAAGGAGCACAGTAAATCTTTGGGCCATGTTCCCGTAATTGATATCAACCCCCGCAGTAACAAAAAACTGAAAGAAGAGCTAAAGGCAGAAGGTCAACGGGCTGATCTTATAAACTTTGAACGACCTGAAGATATACGTTACAACGAAAGATCAAATGTTGAAAGAGTCAATGGCCGGTTAAAGGATGAATTTGGTGGCAAGATGGTTCGTGTTCGAGGTGGCGCCAAAGTTATGGCTCATTTAATGTTTGGCATATTGGCCTTGACAGCGGATCAGCTGCTTCGTTTTGTCACATAGCTTCTCGTCAGGCACATAACCTACAATAAGCAGGCCCTGAAAATAGGGTTAAGGGATAAGTATGCGCTGAAAACGGCAAAACTTAGTGGAATTAAGAAATAACTGCCCAAAGAGCTCTAAATAATGGCAAAGAAGGCGAATGCAGCAATTATTCCTAATGCAGATGGATGTTTCTGCAAGAGGCTCAAGGAATAAACAGTATTCTCCCCCTCCCGAAAAAAATTATCATTTAACCTTAGCGTGCAATTGCAGTATTATTTTGCTCAACAGCCGGCCAGAATAGGCAATTGCAGAGAGTGTTATGTGATTGTTTTCAAGTAGTCATAATTGGTATAATGAAACATAAAAAATGGAACATATCAAATAGAAATGCGCTATTTTATCAATAAAATCATGTGGTCGGGGTAATTTTTTTGAAAAATATCCACTTTTTTCGATCCTTATATCGGAATTTCAGAATATAATTAAATGTCAAGTTATTTACTTATTTATGGACGTCCCGCATTCCGTGTAATATCGAATGCTTGTCCAACTCCACCAGCATGACAGGCATCCGCAATAACAATTACCTTCCTTGACTTGATGAAGCGTTTCAGCGCCGTTTCAATATCCCACATAGGGAAGCCGGTTGTGGCAACATTGCTGTAGTCTACGTCGTATGGGAGTAGAAACAGGTTGTCTGTTTGATCCGGGGACTGTGGCGAACCGTGGCCTGCAAAATAAATGGTAACAACATCTTCCACTAAAGCTCTAGTGAGCCAGTTGAATAGGCCATCCTTGATCGCGGCACCGGTCGCGTTTTCATCCAAGAGGAGTTTGACCCGAGAGGGTGGGATTCCTCCAGCCGACGATGACACTGCCCAGTTATAGAAGGCTCTTGCGTCTGCCGACGCGTACCGGAGGCCAGGGACTTTGGAGTCTCGATACTTTGATATCCCAATGATCAAAGCCCATTGTACCCCAACCGATGTGGATAAATAGGACATCCGACTTCTTTCTTGCGAGGGGACTTTCTGGATACCAACGGGCGATAGAGCGGCAGACGACTTAAGCTGTGCCATGAAAGTAGCAGGGGCGTCAAGTTTGCCTACCTGAAAACTACTCTCGACGGCCCGCCAAAGCAGGGTTCGTTCGTTTGGAAAAGTGCGCACCAAGAGAGGAATTTGAAACCACCTCGATCTCCCCTCGTCCGAAGCCCGCAATTCCTAGAGTTGTGTTGTGACTTCCAGCATCGAGCGTGTATTTCCTATTTGAGACTTGCTTGATGTTCTTCGCAATAACTTGACCATTCCTAAGTGGGGGGTTGATGCCTGGATCAGCCACAAACATTATGCCTCCGCTGATCCGGAATCGTGCATTCTTTTGGTTCACCCATGTGCCATCGATTGGCAGCTTCTCTCCCAAAACTACTTCATCTTTGAAAGGGTAAGGGACATGGGTCGTACATGAAGTGACAAACAACAAAAGCAGGACGAAGGTGCATTGGAGTACCAAGGTTCCATACGGACGTAATTTCGTGATCATGATCTGCCTCTTGTTTTTGATTGCCGAACATCTGCCATCACCAGTGACTATGGTAACCGGGCATTTGTAAAAGGCGCTTAAACACAAAACTGGTAAAAAACTCAAACCATACGACTCTGCCCATCTGAGCGCATGGCGTTGTTCCGTGGCCTTCATTGTGACTTGTTACAGTATTTGCTCGGTCAAGGATATGACAATAATCGTAATTCACTGATGAAGCGGTAATCGCGTTGGCGCAGACTTTTCACCCAGGCAACGCTGTCCCTCATGTCTTCACGCCCTCGCCACATCCCTATGAAAGGCTCATTAGTTAATTTGGTCTGCCTATCTTTCCTGATAGTACGCCAGGCTGGATAACGCGTTTTCAGGAAAGCCACAAAGTCAATGACTTCTCTCCGCGCCTCTACTGGTAAGGATTTTATCTCCTCAGCGATTTTTTTAGGCTCCATTTTTATCCTCATTCTCCCTTCAAATATATTGCGCTCGGCTTCGTTTGTGTGGAATCCATATAAAGTATATATATTAGGCATCGAGTTTAATGCAGTATACCACTACGACACGAATTTCAAATAAAACCATCAAGCAACACTGTTTCCCAAGCCACATATATGCCGCAGAACATAAAGCTGAGCGGCGCTGCCAAAGAGTTTACCGCGTCAGCGCCGCCGAAGTTTTTCGCGTCCACTCAAGCGCCTGGTTCGACAGGCCTTTTTGTTGGCGGTATATATGAGCCAACTTTAATCCCTTCTTTTTTGAGATCTTCTAATTTCCCATTCCTGAGATCAGGGGGGGTCTACTTTTGACCCTTATTAATTTTGAGCAAGGGTCAACCGTAGACCTGACCCCTTTTCTTTGCGCGTTGTTAGCGAAGGGTGTTTGATTGCATGTCATGAATAAAGTGAGATAGTATCTTGTCAAGTGCATTCTTGGTTGATTGTTGTATAGCATTTTTCATTCCGAAGGGACCCGCCCAAAACATCTTCCCTCCTTGGCTTATACCCTTCTCGAAGTATGTTTCGTCCAGGACGGTTATCCCGTCTTTTAGAGAAGTTATCTGCAACGTTACTCGTGCTTCGAATCCCTCGAACTTGTAGTCGAGCAAATTAAACTTGATAAGCATTTCTCTCGAAGTACCATGCTCCTTAGCCTTTGATAGTCTTCTAAATGCGCTCTGCACGTCTTTAGATTGAAGCGTTTTCTCAAGCATTTC
>JAIVWD010000313.1:0-4049 GCA_049190315.1 Deltaproteobacteria bacterium
TACGAAAACTATATCAATCTTTTGACAAATATTCAGCTCAGATGCCTCATGGCAATAGCAAAAGAAGGCGGAAAAAGTGTCTTTTCCATCTCGTTCATGAAATCAGCCGGATTTAATAATCCATCATCTGTTCGAAGAGCAATTACACGAATGCTTAAACTCAATATTTTGTTTGAAATCGGCGGTGAGTACAGGTTTATAAATCCTTTTTTCAGAGCATGGCTTCCATACAAAGGATAAACAAGATTTTATTTTAAGTGCACAAACAAAGCCAACTCTCATTGTAGCTATCCAGTAAATCATAAAATATAATCACAACATGAATAAGGTGTGTATCAAGGTATAAGGATTTAGATTTGGATTAACAGGAAAAGTTTCGATAATTTAAATCCTGAATATCTTGTAAATCCTGTCCAAAAAATAATATTTAAAAGTGCTAAAGTGTTACTAATTTTTAAATCAATTCCAACAGAATTCTAATAGGTGGTATAAGTGTTTGAAGAAATCAAAAAACGGGATGGAAGAGTAGTTGAGTTTGATTCTACAAAAATTACGGCCGCCATTATTAAGGCAGGCAAGGCAACCGGAGAATTCAAAGAAAGAGAAGCGAAAAAGCTCACATTAAGAGTCCTGACATTAGCTCATGAGCTTCGTCTTGGTCCTCTTCCGGAGGTGGAAGAGATTCAGGATATTGTTGAGAGGGTATTGCTTGATTCTTCGTTCTATAAGACAGCCAAGTCATATATCATATACAGGGAACAGCATGCGCAGATAAGAAACCTTGTAACCAAGGCTAATGTTGATCTTGTTGACCACTACATCCAGCAATTAGACTGGAAGATCAAGGAAAACAGCAATATGTGCTATTCGCTTCAAGGGCTCAACAATTATATTTCCTCGGATATAACATCAGAGTACTGGCTGAACAGGATCTATCCACCTGAGATCAGATCTGCTCATAAAAAAGGTGATCTTCACATCCACGATCTTAGCCTTCTGTCGATATATTGCGTTGGATGGGATTTGCGTGATCTGCTAATACAGGGCTTTAAGGGAGTTGAGGGCAAAGTAGAGAGCGCACCCCCGAAACATCTGAGATCAGCTCTTGGCCAGATCGTAAACTTTTTCTACACACTCCAGGGCGAGGCCGCGGGAGCACAGGCTATTTCCAATTTTGACACTCTTCTTGCCCCATTTGTACGTTATGATCATTTAGATTATATTGAAGTAAAGCAAGCCTTTCAGGAATTTGTTTTTAACATTAACATCCCGACGCGTGTGGGTTTCCAGACTCCTTTTACAAATATTACAATGGATCTTTACGTTCCTTCAATTTTAAAGGACCAGCCTGTAATTTTGGGAGGAATTGAGCAGGAAGAGACCTATTCCGGATTCCAGCCGGAAATTGATATTATTAACAAGGCATTTGCTGAAGTAATGATGGAAGGCGATGCAAAGGGCAGGGTTTTCACATTTCCCATACCAACATATAACATCACTAAGGATTTTGACTGGGATAATCCTAATCTTGAGATGATATGGAAGATGACAGGCAAATACGGAATTCCGTATTTTTCAAATTTTATTAATTCAGACATGTCGCCGGACGATGCAAGATCCATGTGCTGCCGCCTGCGTCTTGACAACAGGGAGCTGTTAAAAAGAGGAGGAGGGCTTTTCGGGGCAAATCCACTTACCGGTTCAATCGGGGTTGTGACAATTAATCTTCCGAGAATAGGATACATTGCAAAAGAAGAGCACGAATTTTTTGATGATTTAAAAGAAAAGGTGCAGTTAGCTGTTGATAGTCTGTCGATAAAAAGAAAGATACTTGAAAGATTTACTGACAGAGATCTGTATCCTTACACAAAGTTTTATTTAAGAGAAATCAAACAGGGCTCAGGCCTGTACTGGAAGAATCATTTCTCCACAATTGGAATCATAGGCATGAACGAGGCCTGTTTAAATTTTATTGGGGAAGATATCGCAAGCGATGCAGGACAAAAGTTTTCTCTTAAAGTAATGGATTTCATGCGCGACATGATTTCAGAGATACAGGAGAAAACAGGTGATATTTTCAATCTTGAAGCAACGCCGGCAGAAGGAACATCCTATCGCCTTTCTGTGCTTGATAAAAAACAGTTCCCTGAAATTATTTGTGCAAACGAGGAAGAGTATAAAAAGGGGGCTGATCCATACTATACAAATTCAACCCAGCTTCCGGTAAACTATTCAGATGATATTTACGAAACACTGATGCTTCAGGACCAGCTTCAGGCAAAATATACAGGAGGGACAGTACTTCATGTTTTTCTCGGTGAACTGGTGAATGACATAGAAGCAGTAAAGGGTCTCATCCGGAAAGTGGCAACCAATTTCCGCCTGCCTTATTTTACACTTACACCAACTTTCAGCATATGCCCATCTCACGGTTATCTGATCGGCAAACAGGAGAGATGCTCAATCTGTGATCAGGAGACCGAAATCTACTCCAGGGTTGTGGGTTATTTAAGACCGGTAAAACAATGGAATAATGGAAAGAGGGCGGAGTTTAATATGAGAAAAACATTCAGCCCTGATTTCTCAAAAAAGGTGGCTTGAGTTTTTTATGATCATAGGTGGATTACATAAGAATTCTTTAATTGATTATCCGGGAAAGATAAGCTGTGTTATCTTTCTTTCCGGGTGCAACTTTGACTGTCCTTATTGCCACAATCCTGAACTTGCAAAGGGGAGGTCTCTACCCCCTGGTTATTTGAGCGAAGACCTGATATTTGATTTTCTTGGAAGCCGCAAGGGGTTTCTGGATGGAGTTGTTATTTCAGGTGGTGAGCCGACACTGCAGAAAGGTCTTATATCGTTTTGTGAAAAAATCCGGCTTATGGATTATCCCGTTAAGCTGGATACAAACGGAAGCAGGCCTGAAGTAATAAGGAAGCTCATAGACGAAGATCTTGTAAACTATATAGCAATGGATATAAAGACAGATCCCTCACACTACACCCCATTAATAAAAGACAATTCCAGCACGGATGACATTTTTTTAAGTGTACGCATCATAAAGGAATCAAATATAGATTATGAGTTCCGGACTACCTGCATTAAGTCTTTGGTTAATAAAAGTATTTTTGATAATATAAGTTATTGGCTTGAAGGCTCAAAGCTTTATGCGCTGCAGCAATTCAGTAAAACAAATGTTCTGCATCCTGAATTTTTCAGGGATAATTCTAATATTTATAAGCATGATGAGCTAATGGAATTAAAGTCCGTTGCAAACCAATGGGTCAATAAATGCATTGTTCGTTGACGTATAGTGACAACCAGTTCACGATTGTCGGTTTACCGGCAGCAGCCTCTAAAATTAGAACAAAAGTCTCTTTTGTCTCCAGACCTCAGTCCACAAGCTTTCCTGCCGCAATAGGGATTTATCTTTTTCATTTTTACAATATGATCAATTTTTTTCTGATGCAGTTTGGATTTAAGATCTGAGATGTCTTTCTGAATTGCTTTTGCTTTTTCCGCATCAGGTTCTTTTTTTGCAAGCACGCTTGTCAACTCGGTTTCCTTTTCGTATGTTTTTTGTCTTAGATCTTCTGTGTCATTAAAAAAAGCTTTTCGCTGTTCATGAATCTTCTGAATTTGCTCTTTGCTCAACTTGTCCATATAGCAGTTGTTTCCGCAGAACCTGTTTTGCCCTTGATTTATATATCCTTCAGGTGGACATCCGGCACCTCGCAGAGCAAAAGCATTTGTCCCAAATCCAAGAACTGCAACTACTGTCAAAACAATAAAAGTTTTATTCAAATAACCTGGTTTCATCTTCTATCTCCTTTTTGAAATTGATATTTTGCAACATAAATAATCGAAGATTTTTAGCAGTTAGCTTTTAGCAATTAGCCTTTAGCTTAAAAAATCAAACAGATAACACATTCAGCTAAGAGCTGACAGCTAATGGCTAATGTCCTGTCATCTATGTAGTGTCGCAAATATGGCCGTCATTCCCGCGAAGGCGGGAATCCAGAAGCACCGAAGTAGTCAGAAATGCTGGA
>JAIVWD010000314.1:0-3983 GCA_049190315.1 Deltaproteobacteria bacterium
ATCTCAGCAGCAAATGGAAAAATATGATTCGGCCACGATATGTAATCTTATCGGCCAATCGTTTAAGGGAGACTGAACATGGTGTAGAATGTCACAATAAATGACCGAAAAACACAGGTAAATTTTCAGATTACCTTGACAAATAGAGAAAGATTATCGGATTAAATGAGCCTCTTTTCAGGGGCTTTTTTATTATGAAAAAAGGGCGGCTGAGTTTTGAAGGAACCTACCGCCCTTTCACAAAAAGAGGATCAAGGAATGGTCCTCAATAACTGATACAATTGATAATCTTTTTTGCTGCCAAACTCAAGGATATTTTTATAAAAGGCCGTGGTTATCCGTGGCCTAAGCCTGACAGGTGTCCGCGCTGCAATAGCTGTAAATTGTGGGGGCATGGTTTTGTGCTGGCGCTTTTTGATGGTTACAATCAGCCTTTATTCCTGAAGCGTTACCGATGCCCGGCATGTAGATGCGTAATAAAGCTCAGGCCTCGCCGCTATTTTAAGCGCTTCCAGGCCACTGTTGAGACTATCCGTTCAAGTATATCCCACAGACTAAAGACAGGGAGATGGCCGCCCGGACTTCCCCATACCAGACAGGGTCATTGGCTAAGGGCTTTGCGTAGAAAGGCAGCCGCTTTTCTAAATAATACCTGGGATCAGGGGCTATTGAAAGCCTTTGATTACCTTATGACGCAGGGCCATATCCCGGTGAGCCGTTCAATTTAATCAGCAACTATTTCCGTCTGTTATATACCCTACCGAAGAGTGTCGTTTTTAAAGCCTTCTTTCCGTTGTACAGGAGTGAAAAACATGAAAGGAGGACTTTTTATGACAGAAGATGAAAAAATGGAGGTTGCGGTATTCCGCTTTTCAGTGATCAGCGACTTTATTAATGCAACCCAGATGACTTGTTCCGAACGGAAACGGCTTATGCAGGATAAGTGCGCCCGCAAATGGCGAATCCCCTTTTCTGAAAAAACCAGGATCAGCAAGGGTACTGTCAGACGCTGGATACGTCTTTACACGGACAGCCGTGGTAATTTGAAGTCACTGTATCCGCAAGACAGATCCGATCAGGACCAAAGTCGGGCCATGGATGAAGATACCTGTGGCGCTTTGATCGAGTTAAAAATGCAAAAGCCGGATGCCACAGTGCCCCAGCTTATCGAACAGATGAACCGACTTAAACTGCTCACCCCGGGCATCGTGCTGAATAAATCCACGGTTTATCGTTTTTTGCATCAGCGGAACCTGATGAATTTAACTGAGCATAAACCGGTTGACCGGCGCAAGTTCGAGGCCGAGCTGCCCAACGATTTGTGGCAAAGTGACGTGATGCATGGACCCAAGGTTGATGTCGATGGTAAAATGAGAAAAGCTTATCTGATTGCCATTATCGATGATCACAGCCGGCTTATAACCTATGCTCACTTTTATCTGTCAGAAAATCTGGCTTGCTATCTGGATGCATTTGAAAATGCACTGGCAAGACGGGGACTGCCCAGAAAACTCTATGTGGATAATGGAGCTGCTTTTCGCAGCAAACACCTCGAATACATCACTGCTTCATTGGCAATTACCTTAATCCATGCCAAACCATACACACCTCAGGGAAAGGGAAAGATCGAACGGTGGTTTAAAACCGTAAGGAGTCGTTTTCTTACCAATTGCACAGTCGCCACTCTGACCGAACTTAATGCGGACTTTGATTGCTGGCTTAATGAAGATTACCATCAGAGAAAACATAGTTCCACCGGTCAAACTCCCTTTGAACGATTTACCAGTAAGATGCATTGTCTCAGAAACTCACCCGCCAACCTGAAAGACTATTTTCGCAAAGTAGCTCGCAGAACAGTTGCCAAAGATCGAACCATCACCTTAAACGGCAGATTATACGAAGGCCCTGTGGCGCTGATCGGCAAACGGGTAGAACTGCTTTATCACGAAACAGAACCTGAAAAAGTGGAAGTTAAATATCAGAACAAAGGCTTTGGGATAATCCAGCCGGTCAACCTTAATGTCAACTGCCGTGTCAAAAGGGATAAAAACAACAACCCTCAAATCCATGTTAACAACCTTACTAAAAACTACCAGGGAGGCAAGCTCTGGTCTTCACAAGGGAAAAATCAAAATGAATGATAATTACCGTACTTTTTTCGGACTCAATAAAGAACCGTTCGGTACTGATATCAGGTTATCGGAGATTTTAAAAACACCGGAACTGATCGATGTCAAAGACCGCTTTGATTATGTTATACGCCTGGGAGCCATCGGGCTTGTCACCGGAGAGGTCGGCAGCGGCAAGTCGACCGCCTTAAGATATGCCCTGGAAAAACTGCATCCGTCAGAGTATCGCAGTCTCTATATAACCGCCTCTTCAGGCTCTATTATGGAATTTTACCGGCAATTTGTTGATGCCCTGGATATCCATCTTTCAAGCAATTCCAAAGTCATTATGGTCAGGATGATTAAAAAAGAAATAATCGCCCTGACCCTGGAGAAAAAAATGAAAATCGTTCTGATAGTAGATGAGGCCTCATTAATGCGCCTGGAAGTCTTTGCCGAACTGCATACCATCTGCCAGTTTGAAAAAGACTCCAAACCATGGCTGCCTGTCATTCTGGCAGGACAGAATAACCTTATCGATAAACTTACCTATCGGTCTTCGCAACCACTGGCTTCCAGGATAGTAGCCAAAAGCCACCTTGAAGGAGTTGATCTGAAAGGGATGGAAACATATCTGCAGCATCACCTTACTATTGCCGGCATTGATCAGATGCTTTTTGACCAAGCAGCAGTTACCGCCATCCATCAGGGATCCGGCGGACTTTTTAGAAAAGCAAACCACTTGGCAAGAGGTGCTCTTATTGCAGCAACGGCTGACAAGTCCGGTGTTGTCAATGCCGAGCATGTCCGGCTGGCTGCTACGGAAGTCTTTTAGACAAAAGGAGCAAAATATGAACCCTTTAAAAGAAGAGTTGGTATATGAACAAAAAATGGATGAGATCACAGTACAATTGGAAGAATTGATCCTGGATGCAATGATCGCCGCTTTACAGAAAATCGGAAAAAGAAATCTTGAATTTATCGAAGCATCGATCCGATCCCAGACTGATCAGATGAACTTCTAAACACAAACCGGAACCGGCCTAATCGGTTCCGGTTAAAATAATTTGAAAAATTTTCATGTGGTTCAAAATAATCAGAAATTAGCGGTTTATTTTATCTGGAAATCAACACTTGGCCTTCCACGATCATGATGTGGCACAATCCTTCCTTCCTTGTTAATACAGTCAAATAATAATGACGTAATAGCAATATCACGATGACAATGAGGACATTCAACGTAATGAGGAGAAAAATAGCAGTAATCACATGCCATAACAAACAACGGCGTATTATAATACTTTTTCCCACATGAAGCACAAATCCAATTGATATTCATATTTATTAATTGATTACACAAGGGACATTTGTTTTTAGGATCATCGCTAACTGATTCAATATTAGCAGATGATTGTTGTGGTTTAGGAATATTTTGCGTTTTTCGACGGAATAAAACAACCACCGCTACCCCGCCTCCAAGAATGCCTATGATCATTAGTTGCAAGAATCCAAATTCAAACATATACACCACCATTAGGACTATTTTAATATTTTCGGCCAACTTTATTTACACACTTGGTAGGCACAGGTCTATCCGGATGAAAACCCTGTTCGCTTGTGTATAATCTGCAACTTGCCTTTCTGTGATCAGTTGACCACACTTTACAATGTTTACAATCCGCACATCTATCGCTTGATTTTATAATTGACATTTTTACCACTTCTCTTCTTTTGTTCGTAACACGATCGTAAAAAAACCTCACCGTATCTGCAGACGGTGAGTGTTTGGAAAAAATAGCATTATAGCTACTAAACACGATTTAGAATTTAAAAATATTAGAAATTTCTGCTTGATTTTTGTAAACTTTTAAACTT
>JAIVWD010000315.1:0-3964 GCA_049190315.1 Deltaproteobacteria bacterium
GTGATGAAATGTAAAATAGCTGACTGTTTGAGCATCTTAGTGAGCTTTGAGAAAAAACAGCGCATAAGAAAATTTATCTTTAAAGTATATGATCTATCGCTTAACCAATACGTATTAAAAGGATTGGCCACTGTTTTTTCTTTAGGCTCACTTAGATGCGAGTTTCAGATATTCTTACATTTTATTATCAGTGGGCGAGCCTTGTATCATGTAATTTGCCCGGATTTATTGAGAAGTTACATATACATCATCCCTGTAGTTGATTTAATTTAAAATAAAACCCTCTCTTGGTCATCAATTCAACATGCGTCCCTGTCTCAATTATCCGGCCTTTATTTATCACTATAATTCTGTCGGCATTGCGTGCTGTTGTGAGCCTGTGAGCAATAATAATAGATGCCCGGCTTTTCATAAGCTTGGAAACTGCCTCCTGAATCTTTTGCTCTGTCTCTGAATCAATATATGAAGTCGCCTCATCAAGTATAATAAGACCCGGATTACGGGCAAAAGCTCTGGCAATTGATATCAACTGTCGTTCACCGCTGGAAATTGATGCGCCGCCTTCAGATAGAACGGTATCAATACCGTCCGGCAATCTGTTTATAAAACCTTTACAATTTGAAGCCTCTAAAATATATTCCATTTCTTTTTCTGAGATCTTGCTGTTACCCTGCCCTATGTTGTCGCGTATGGTTCCTGAAAACAGAAAAGGGTCCTGCATTACAAGCGCTATTTTCGACCTGAGAATCGATTTTTCATAATTTTTTATATTCTTTCCATTGATAAGTATTCTCCCTGATGTTGGATCATAAAACCTGATAATAAGGTTGATCAAAGTTGTCTTTCCCGAACCTGTCCTTCCGACAACTGCTATTGTTTCGCCGGCAATTATTTTAAATGAAATTTTATTTAGAACCGGTTCGTCAGGAATATAACTGAAAGACACATCTTCCATCTCTATTTTGTCAATATTATCTATGGCAGGCAATTTGTATCCACTTTCAACCCTGGGTTGCGGCAGCCTGTCTTTGTTATCAAATATCAAAAATATCCTCTCAGCCGATGCCATAGCATTTTGCATGATATTGTACTTTTCAGCCATGTCTCTTATGGGCCTGAAAAACATTTTCATATAAGAAATAAAGGCAACAAGCGCACCAAGGCTTATGCTGCCCGCCAGAGCCTGACCTCCTCCATAAAAAATAACAAGTGCTATAGTTACAGCTCCCAGAAGTTCCACAACAGGCATAAATATCGCAAAGATCTGCACCTGCTTCATGCCTGCCTGGTAATTTTCATTATTGAGCCTTTTAAAATCCCGGTAATTATCCTTCTCACGTAAAAATAGCTGTACAACTTTTATCCCCGCAATGGTTTCTGAAAACTTGGTATTTATTTCAGCAACCTTTATCCTGAGAACCCTGAATGCATCTCTGGCCAGGCTTGAAAAATACAATGATGCGTACAAGACAAAAGGAAGTACAATAAAAGAAATCAGGGCCAGCTTCCAGTTAATAGTGATTAGAACAAACATAATGCCAAAAAGAAGAAATATATCCTTAAACACAAAAGAAATAACCGAGGTAAACAGCTCGTGCATGTTCTGGGTATCATTGGTGACCCTTGTGACAAGCCGGCCAACAGGATTCCGGTTGAAGAAAGCAACTGATAAATCCTGGATATGCGCAAAAAGACGGACCCTTAAATCATGCATTATTTTCTGCCCGGTATATTCCATCAACATAACCTGCAAAAAATTTAGTACGAAATTTAAAAGAATTAATCCGATGAAAATGGCTGTTATAAGAGTTATTCCGGCTAAATCGTCTTTTCGCAATATGGAAAGATCTTCTTTGTCCAGTCCTGACAGGTCATCAAATGATATTAAAGCAAATGATCCGGAAATCTTGAATTGATCTGAATATTTGTTTACAATTGCTTTGATTTCAGGATCGGTTATGTCTGCCTCTAAAAATCTGACTTTATCTTCTCTGCCACGAACATCCTTAAAATTAGCTGATTCAAACTTGGGAACAATATACCTGTCTATTGCAATTTTGGTAATATACGGAAGGGACAGATCAAGGAGGGTAATAATAATGACAAGAAATATTGATAATATGAAAAACAATCTATACGGTCTGGTAAAAGGATAAAGCCTTCTTAACATCTTTATATCATAAGGCTTCCCAAGCTGTTTTTCCTCAAAATATCCGAAATCAGTACGCATTAAGCTCCTCTTCTATTTCCTGCATGCGAAATGTTTTTGCGTAGTATCTGTCATTTTTCATCAATTCCTCATGCATACCTGATTCTATAATGCGACCGTTATCCAGTACGATTATTCGATCAGCGAATTGAACCGCTGAAAGCCTGTGTGAAACAATTATTACTGTCTTTATGCCCGCCAATGACTTTATGGTATTTATGATGGCGCTTCCGGTTTCCATATCCACCTGACTTACAGGGTCGTCAAGGATTAGAATGGCGCTGTCTCGCAAAAGCGCACGGGCAAGTGCTATGCGTTGTTTCTGTCCTCCGGAAAGAATTACTCCTTTTTCTCCTACTATTGTTTCAAAACCATCGGAAAAGGATTTTATTGTACTATACAAAGATGCTTCCTTAACAGCTTTAACCAATTCCTTTTCATCTGCTTCTTTATTTCCAAATAAAATGTTTTCCCTGATCGTACCTGCAAATAAAAACGGCTCCTGGGGCATAAAAGAAATCTGTGCCCTGAGATCCTTGAGCAGGATATTGCGGATATCTTTTTCGTCTAATGTTATCCTGCCGCCTGTTACATCAAAGAGTCTTGGAATAAGGTTTGCAAAGGTTGTTTTACCGCTTCCGGGAGCTCCCACAATACCCAATACCTTTCCCTTATCCAGATTTATATCAATTCCGGCAAGTACCGGCTCTTTATCATGACCATACGAAAATGTGACGTTTTCAAAAACAATGCTTCCCTGTACGAGTTCAAGATGCTCTGCGCCGGAGCAGTCATCAATCTCTGGCCTGTTCTGTAAAATCTTATCTATTCTATCTAATGATGCTCTTCCCCGCTGTAGAAGGTTGGTTACCCAACCCATAGCCATCATCGGCCATGTAAGAAGGCCGAGATAGCTTATGAACGCCACAAAATCTCCTGGAGTAATCGTCAGGCCTATGGTTTGTCGCCCCCCGAGATAAAGGACTATTGCAAGGCTGATATTTGAAAAAAGGAGCATCATCGGGAAGAAAGACCCTGTTATCCTTACAAGTCTCAGGTTGCTGTTTATATAATCCTTTGATATTTTTTCCAGTCTGATTCTCTCATCTTTTTCCCTGTTATATGCTTTTATAATTCGGATACCTGCAAATCTTTCTCTCGTAACCTCGGTTAACTCAGAAAATGTCCCCTGTACCTCCTGATAAAGACGGTGCATCTTTTTACTGAAAAAGCGCGTGCCAAAAATAATCATCGGCATAGGGATTAATACAAATAAAGTCAGTTTGACATTAATATATGCCATAAAACCAATAGCAGCGGAACCAAGCACAATTGAATCTGTAAGAGCTACCATCCCCATGCCGGTCGCCATTCTGATATGCTGGATATCATTGGTTGCATGAGCCATAATATCGCCGGTCTTGACTTTATCGAAAAAAGAAGGGGAAAGTGTTTGAATATGAGCAAAAAGCCTGTTTCTCAGCCCCTCTTCCACTCTTCTCGACGTGCCTATAAGGCAACGCCGCCATCCATACCTGAACAATGCAATCAAAACAGCTAAGCCCACTATATAAAGTGCATAGTACGAAAGCCTTATTGCATCGACCCTGAAGGCTGTGATGTCATCAACAGCCCATTTTATAATTCTGGGAATAAACAGTTGCAGGAAATCGACAACTATCAGACATACAAGACCGAAAAAAATTAAAAATCGTTTTTCAAAAAAATATGGTTTTATTAAATTTATTGATTTCA
>JAIVWD010000316.1:0-3913 GCA_049190315.1 Deltaproteobacteria bacterium
TATTTCGTCCCGGTTCCTAAAAATTTGTTGATTATGGACATGGCCTTTTTGATGCATCCTTCTTGATGCTTGTCCGGCGGACATGTCTCTTCTTTTTCATGAAGCACGTTCACGCTTTCTTCAGAATCGGATTTTTCAATTTCTGCTAAACGCCCACCATTCAGAAATCGAAAAGTTGGTCCCTGAGGAGTTAATGCCACAAGGTCTTCGGGAGTTAAAGGACTCTGAAAATTAACAGGCTGCCCATTGATCGATATCAACATCAGTCCAGTGAGATCCTTTATCCAGTATTGATCCTGAGTGAAAAAGATCTGGGCATGACGATCAAGGACTGCTGGATGGTTCATGCTCAAATCACAGTTCGGATTTTTTCCGATGGTCACAGGAAGTTTTTTAAAAGAGCGTATGGTAGGACCGAATTGAATGACAAGCGGAACCTGAACCTGCTGCATGGAAATCTCTTCTGCCAGGTTCGATTCGGATTGAGCCTGAGCAATAGATGGCTTCTCAACCTCAGCTATTTCCGGTTCTTGCGGCAAGCCTGGCAAAGGGATGTCTTTGATTTCATTTTGACGTTCCACCATCTTGGTCAAAAAACTCACCTTGGGTCCGCCTTCAGCAAAAATCAAAACATCTCCATCTTTGAGATATGCTTCTTTTACTTTTTTTCCGTTTACAAATGTTCCGTTGGCGCTCTGGTCAATTAACTTAAAACGATTCCCTTCTCTGACGATTTGTGCATGTCTTCGAGAGACGATTGCAACATCTTTCGGAAATAGCACATGACAAGAAGGATGGCGGCCAATCAAGATCGTGGATTCAGAAAACTCCTGGATTTCACCTTTCAGAGGTCCATAGATATGAACCAGTTGGACAACAATAATGGGCGCTTTCATATGTAAAGTACAGACCTCGTAAAATTTAGTTTTTTGTTAGCCCATAAACCCTTTTACGACAGGTTTGAAATTGGACATTAGGCCGATCTGGGTTTTAGGGTTCACGGTTCACGGTTAATCGCTTTACGATTTCTGCCTGTCATTTGGCCTTCTGAGACTTTTTTATTTCCTCCAGTCTTTTCAAAAGAATTTTTGTCTTTTTGATATTGTTTGCTACCTCTTTATAGTTGGAATCAATAGTCCGGACCAGTTCCCATTCCATAATAGCCTCGACCAATTGTTCTTTTCCAAAGTGCGCGACACCCCGTTTGTAATGGATTTCCATGTATGTTTCTTCACTTTTTTTGATGTATTCCCGGCATGTTGGGCAGTTCTTATTGTATTGGAGAGATACTTCAAATTCCTTTTTTGCTTTCAAGTAATCCTTTTTTTCAAACAAGGCCACGGCAGATTGAAAGTGCGACCTGGCAAGGTATTCAACGGTAGTTGCATCATCTGGATCTACATTTATAACCTTGTTGAATTCAGTAATAGCTTCCTGGTATTTCATCTTGTTAAAGAATTCGACGCCCTGGTCTCTATAGATTTTCACCTCATCTACAGGCTCTTCAAGTTCTTCTTCTACTTCCTCATCTACAGGCTCTTCAAGTTCTTCTTCTACTTCCTCATCTACAGGCTCTTCAAGTTCTTCTTTTACTTCTTTATCTACGGGTTCTTCCTTCTCTTTTACCTCCGCAGCCCTTGCCTCTTCAGGCTTGATATCCTGTTTTTCTGTTAAAAATGGCACCCCCTCTATTTCAGGGACTCTGATTTTCTGCCCGACATGTGTCAGTGTGGCATCGGCTATGTTGTTGTATTCAGCTATAATAGGAAACTTGCGATAATCCCCATAATAAATCATCGCTATCTTTGAAAGGCTTTCACTCGGTTTGATTATATGCTCAATATACTTTTTATATTTGACGTGTTTACGAGGAGTGAGCATTTTAAGTGCTCTGGAATGATCCGGCCAAAATTTCAAAGCTGTTAAAAATTTACGACGGGCCGGGCGATATTTCCCCTGGTTATAGAATTTCATGCCTTCCCGATAATATTTTTCTGCCCATTTGAGCAACTCTTTTTCCAGCCGGTCAATGCCCTTAACAGCTTCCTGGTTTTGAGGGCTTACAGTAAGGGCCAGTTTGTACTGTTTATATGCCTCTGCCAGATTTCCTTTGTCTTCATACTCTTTGCCGGTTTGCAGGTATGACTGAACCAAATTTTCCTTCTTACGTTCATGGATTTTTTGGGAGAACTTTTTAAAATGTTCGGCACAGCCGCTGACCATTGTTAATAGAATGACAATACAGATAAGCGCTATATTTTTTTTCATGATGTTGTTACTCTAATAAAAGTTTATTAAAGGTTTTGAGTCTGGAAATAAAACTCTTTATATCTCTTTTCAATATCTGGTTTCTCCTCAGAGCAAGAGGATCAGTAAAAAATGGGTTGCTCCCTCTTTTCACAGATACTGCGATTTTATAACCTAAGCGTTTACACATATCCAATACTCTCTGATCATAACGTCCATAGGGAAAAGCTAAAAAAACAGTATTCTGG
Source organism: Deltaproteobacteria bacterium (assembly GCA_049190315.1). GTDB lineage: Bacteria > Desulfobacterota > Desulfobacteria > Desulfobacterales > ETH-SRB1 > B13-G4. The sequence goes on from JAIVWD010000316.1 coordinate 2,496, forward strand.
TTCAGCTTTTTATCAATGATCTGTTTTGACATGCCAAGTTCCTTTTCGATCCTGGACATATAGGCTTGAGTATCTTCTCCTTTATTCTGTCTGGTAAGATCGCAGTGAGACATCGTGTGAGCACCTATCTCAAAACCACTTTTCTTCACCTCTCTGAGTTGATCCCATGTTATGGCGTTTTTTGAGACACCAACAAAATCGGTATATATGAAGAGGGTTGCTCTGAAGTCATATTTTTTCAGAATAGGCCAGGCAATATTATAAACCGATCTATAGCCGTCATCTATGCTAATGACCACAGACCTTTTTGGAAGGGAATTGCGATATTTTAAAAATTCATAAAGTTCTGCCAAGGTGATGACTCTATAACCATTTTCCTTTAAATACTTCATTTGTTGATCAAAAACACGGGCAGGCAGGCAAAGGGGAGAGTCGCAATTATCAGCAAAACGATGATATGAAAGAATGGGCACCACCTGGAATCCGTCAACTGTAAGCCCCCCCTTATTTTTCTCTTTGAGAGGAATAACAATGACCTCGCCTTTTTTAAAAGCAGCGTTCTCATTAGCGTCTTCTATCACCCACGACCTTTTTTTATCCCCCAAAAACATTTCAGCTAACATAGTAGGTGTTTTTTTCTTTTTAAGTCTGTAAACAACATATTCTTCCGATCGAAAAAGCATAGATTTTCTATCAATGCTAAATGTGGTACAGGAGGAAAAAAAGAACCCTCCTCCAATTATAAGCAGAGCGATTGTCAAATGTTTAAGTCCGTTAGATAGCTGGTTTCTCATAGATTAACTTTACCTAAATTGAGTGATTTTTTACTCGACCTGCACCAATCTCTTGCGCATCAAGGACTTGCGAAAAGTCTAGACATATCCATTGGTATGCCCACGCTTTTCGCAAATCTTGCTGCATCAAAATCTTGGCACATTTCTTCGCAAAAAATCACTCAACTTAGGCTTCCGTGAAAATATATTTTTCTAAAAACAGAAAGACCGCAATTCATGGAGTTTTCATTTAAGCACTATTATATAATATAAAAATAAAAAATCAAGAAGAATGGTTTTCGTCTCATTCCTTGCATTGATGATACATAAGAAAAGAAGATACTTGACAATTTTTCATTATTACAATAATTTTATTTAAGGGACTTTGAGCGAGCCCTTAGTGTCTTTGTGGTTGAATTATTACCTGCATTTCTACAAATTTAGCAAATATTATACCTAAGTTGAGCGATTTTTTGCGAAGATATGTGCTGAGATCTTGATGCATAAGGATTTGCAAAAACCGCAGGCATACCCGCGGATATGTCGAGGATTTTTGCGAAGCCTTTATGCGCAAGAGATCGGCGCAGATTGAGTAAAAAATCGCTCAATTTAGGTTTCAGCATTTACTCAGCGCTGAAGCTGGAA
>JAIVWD010000317.1:0-3900 GCA_049190315.1 Deltaproteobacteria bacterium
CTGCTCTTGACACTTGTTTATTTTTTTGTTATAAAAACATTATGAGCAGACCTCTTCGTATAGAATATAAAGATGCTTGGTACCATGCAATGAACCGTGGCCGGAACCGTGAAGTGATCTTTCATGACAAATATGATTACCGGATATTTATCGAACTGTTGAAAGAGACTTCAGAGATGTGGAACTTACATATTTCTGCCTATTGTCTTATGCCCAATCACGAATGCGGTGTCAAAGCTTGAACTGTGAATTACTGGTTGACAATTATTCCGAGATAATTTAGAAAAGTCAGAATGTAATGTGGGTTGCAAATAGATTGCGAAGGCTCGTTATATCACTTAATGTCCCGGAGAAATGACTGACGTCATATTTATTTAAATGACGATGATCGAAATACGTCTTTAGAAACGATCACTGAAATGTCGGAACATTATAACGAGGAGATTTTTGCCTATGTTTTAATGTCCAATCGTTTTCATCTCCTGGTAAGAACCAATCGTGCAAATTTAAAAAAGGCAATGCAATGGGTTTGGCAAAACCTATACCCATAGATTCAATAACCTAAACTTAAAAAAAGGTCATTTGTTCCAGGGGCGGTATAAAAGCATCCTGGTATAAAATGATGAAAATCTAAGGCAGCTATCCTGATATATCCATAGAAGTTCATTAAGAGCTGGAATTGTAAGCCATTTGATCGACTATAAATGGAGCAACTATCCCATCTATACTTATGGTGAGTAATGTCCGGATTGGTTATCCGCTCAAGTAATTTTGTCGTATTTTAAAGGATCTAATAAACATAAGCAATATCGGGAAAAGGTTCAAAAATATGCAAAAGGGAGAGAAGCGACTTCTGGAGGATCTTCACCACTGTATGATTTTAGGCTCTAAAAAAAACTATTGATAAAATTCGTAAGAAGATATGCCGGATATCCCCACAATGATTTGCCTCAGCAAAAGCATTTGTCAAAAGATATTAACATCGAAAAGAGTTATTAAAAAAATCTGCGAAAATCGTTCAGAAAGATAGTGATAAATGTGTTCAGGCAAAAGTATTGCATGGTATAGATAAACATAAACGTGATTTAATCATTTATTTACTTTGGAATAAAGGATTAATAACCAATGAAAAGTTAGGACTGCTTTTTAATAAGAGTTGCTCCGCTATCAGTCTTTGATGAAAAGATTTAAAGAAAAGATGAATGAAGATAAGGACCATGAAACCCCTATTCGATGAAGTTAATTCACAATTCAAGCTTTGACACCAATTTCATAAATCAATGGCGTTTAAGTAAAAAAGGAGGTTTTATATGAATAAGAAATGTATTTTGGGTCTTCTGGTTTTAGTCAGCGTGAGCGTATTTCTCATAGGCTTTGGCCTATCAACTCAACTGGCGGAGGCTTGCGAGCCATGCTCAGAACCGACAAGGATTATTCTCGTCCGGCACGGGCAAACGCACTGGAACGTGCAACACATCCTACAAGGCAATGCAGATATCCCCCTTGACGAGACCGGGTTAGCGCAAACAGAGTGTCTCGCGCAGGAACTTGCGGATAAAGATGTGGATGCGGTCTTTTCCACTCAGTTGTCGCGAGCCTACGACACAGCTCTGGCCATTGCTGCCCCCCATGGGCTCCGCGTCCATAAACGCAATAACATGCGGGAAATTGGAGTGGGTATCTATACGGGTCACCAGGGCAGCCAGATACCGCTTGAAACACGTATTGCCTGGGCCACTAACCCGGACTTTGCTTTTCCTTCTGGGGTTCCAGATACAACTGACTTACTGGAACCTGAGTACGTCGAGGGCATCTGGTTTGAGGGTGAGTCTTTGAATATGGTTGCGGAGCGTAGTTGGCACGCTGGTATCTGCAACTTAGCCCGACAACATTGTGGGGAAAACGTCGTAGTCGCGACCCACGGGGGCATCATCAAGATTGCCTTGACGCAGGTATATGGACTTCCTGTGACGGACTACAGCACCTTTGAAGTGCCAAACGCCTCTCTAACGGTTTTGGAGTTTAAGCCTGACGGTTCCGTGGTGGTTTTGTCAGACTGGTAGCTTGAGTCAGGCATGTAACGTGCTCAAGAGCAATACAGCATAGATGACATACCTGGAAATCTAAGGGGCAGAAATGGGATGGGTATTTGTAAATAAGTAACTCATTCCAGCAATCGTTAGCTTATTGATATTGCAGGGAAATGCTGATCGGGATAGGAGCGACCCTCACAGGCCGCCCCTCCCACACCACGCAGCATACGGGTCCGTACTGCGCGATTCGGCTGATCCCAGGCAGGTTCAGATCCAGGGGAACAAAAGATACAGCGATGAAAAGTAGGCATCGGGCAAGGCGATATTTACCCATTTGACTTTGCTCATCCGCCAGGGGCCTTTTCGGGCACAGCCGGTGGTTACAGCATAATTTCGGGTAACGCCCCGTTTCAAGAGTTCGCGCACGCGGGTTCTTCGATTCTTCCAGTGTTTCCAGATAACCGCCCGAAGGCGTCGTCTGATCCAGTGAGCTAAGGGACGCAGTCGGTTATAGGACTCGGTAATACCGTAATAATTCCACCAACCGCGCGTAAACGTATTTAGCTCTCTGATTAGCTGGCTGATGCTTCGCCCTCGGCGTCGGGCCGTAATTTTTCGTACCCGCTCTTTGAAACGCTTGATCGTCTTCCAATGGATACGAATCTTCGGTGCTTTGCGTGAATTGGTCATACAAAACCCCAGATATTTCCGATCCCATGGTCGACCCACAGCACTCTTTTGCCTGTTTATCTTCAGCCGCAATTTCTTTTCGATAAAACGGCTGACACTTTCCATTACTCGATTTCCCGCCCGCTTGCTTCTGACAAAAATGACACAGTCATCGGCATAGCGGACAAAGCACAATCCACGCTTTTCAAGCTCTTTATCAAGTTCGTCAAGGACTATATTGGAAAGCAACGGTGAAAGTGGGCCTCCTTGGGGAGTACCCTCCTCCGATGCTTCCACAAGGCCTCCAAGCATTACGCCTGCGGTGAGAAAGCTACGTATCAATAGCAACACGCGCTTATCCTTGATCCGGGTAGCCAGGCGCGACATAAGCCGATCATGGTTTACTCGGTCAAAAAACTTGGATATATCAATATCCACGACAAACCGCTTTCCAGACCTTACATATTCACGATACTGACGTATTGCGTCATGTTGTGACCGGTTCGGCCGGAATCCGAAGCTATATTCGGAGAACGTATGATCCCAGATCTGATTCAGCACCTGGGCCACTGCCTGCTGGATTACCCGGTCAAGCACAGTGGGAATTCCTAACAAACGAATTCCTCCCGGCTTAGGGATCTCCTTCCGTTTTACCGGCATGGGGAAATACGTTCCCTCCAGTAGTGCCTGTTCGATCTTGCTCCAGTGACGTTTCAAGTACCTCTTTATTTTGCGAACGGTCATTCCGTCCACACCAGGGGCACCCTTGTTCTTGACGACGCGCTTGATAGCACGCTTCATGTTGTTCCGCTCAAGGATTGACTCCATGAGCCGGACCTGTCCTGTCGGGCTTTCAGATAGGTGCGACGCAATGAACTCTTCAAAACGGTGACTCGGCGGCATTTCGGCCACCGGCCCTAAGTTCAGCTCAAGCTGTTTCTGCTGTTGCAATGATCTCATTAGAAGCTCCTTCCTACTAACCACTCTCATTTACCCCTGCCATTCGGCAGGTGGCACCGTTCGGGCCTTCACCTGGGTGAGTCCTCCGCGCTTTTCTATTCACGCGGCTCGTTTCCCTGGCTTACCGCCCTCTGCTGACTCCCACTACACGATAAGCGCCCCTTACGGTTTGCTCACTCGATATTTCAACTGCCGTCGTATCCTTTAATTCGTGGTTTCCTCTCTTCGCAGAGTTTGG
>JAIVWD010000318.1:0-3857 GCA_049190315.1 Deltaproteobacteria bacterium
ATAATGCTGAAATATCCGTATCAGTACTACCATCATCAACAACAACCACTTTTTGCAAATATGAACGGCAACCCAGAACAACATCTTTAACAGTATTCTTATTGTTAAATACCGGAATAACACACCAGATATGTTCAGTTGAAAATGAGCTGTTTTGTTTCATATTGTTTTCTTGTTTGCCGTCTTATCATCCTTTGGGATAAGCATGTCCCACAAGGATCCGGAGTACCCAAGTTTATGAAGAAACTGTAAACTGCTATCCAGAACATCCGGCGGGAAAATACAATGCCTTATTCCTTTAAAAGCATTATTTAATGTATTTTTAAGCCACTGTTTATCTATTCCATGCGCAATATAATATACGGGCTCAAGCAATTCCTGGTCAGGCGAAATAATGCCTTGCTTAATTGCAGTCCTGGCAAGAGCGGTATCAGGAAGAATACGTATGCCCATAAAAATAAATGAAACAGTTTTTTTCAGGTTTATTATATTATGTATTCCTTCCATAACAGTTTCTCGTGTTTCCCCGGGGCAGCCAAACATGTAATAATGCGCTGTGGCGATGCCGTTGCTGTTAAAAATGTCGTTACATTTGATAACATCATTGAATTGAAATGATTTGCCCAGTTTTTTCAGTGTGATGTTTGATGCAGCATCAGCTCCCATTTCCGCAGCTTTAAGGCCGGTTTGTTTCATGAGCTTTACATGTTTGTCATCAAGGCCTTCAGGCTTGAAAAAAGCCGTCCATGGAATAAATATACCGCGCCTTTTCATCTCATTGACCACATCAAGATAGCGGCCATTGTCATCATTAAATACAGAATCGGTAAAAAATATATATTTGACCTTGTGTTTATTCATCAGGGTATGAATATCATTAACAACCTCTATAGGGTCCCTGCAACGAATAGTTGAACCTTCAAGGACAGGATAAGAACAATACACGCATTTATGAGTACAGCCGCGTTTTGTCTGGACAGAAGCTATATTGCCGCTTTTCAGGTAAAATTTCATAATGTGAGGATCATAAAATGCAGAAGGGATTTCATTCCCGCTCAGCTTTAATGAGTTTTTGATACACCTGTGCTCCGGATATTTTCCCTGCCTGGCATTATTAACAAACTCAACCATTAATTCTTCGCCTTCTCCTACAATTCCGTAGTCAGCGCCAACTTCGCGCAGAATTACCTCCGGCATAATAGAGAACCCTGAACCACCGATAACAACTTTGGCATTTGTTGTCTGCCGAATTTTCTTTACTATATTTCCTACTGCATCAATATATCTCTGTTCATTTAGCAGATTTACATTGTCAATATTTCGTATTGATATGCCGATAATTTCAGGATTGACTTGTTTAATCTCATTTCCAAGCTTATCCAATGAGCAGTTATTTTGAAGGAAGTCAAATTGGTATACATCATAACCTGCATTTTTCAGTGCTGCGGCAACCATACTTAATCCAAGAGGATATGTAGGATAAGGAGTGCTTGCAATATTGGAAGAAATTAATAGGATTTTCATAAGTTTTTATTTTTGTAGGCGTTCATGGAACATTGAAATTGGAAATTGGAAATTTGGCCTTCATGCTTTTGTACTGTTCTTCCCAAATTTCCAATTTCTATTTTAATCTCTCCCCAATTTCAAGTTTCCAATTTCAAGTTTCAAGCCGTGAACGGCTACTTATCCTTTTTGCCGGTTGCCGGCCATGAGCGTTTTGAACTTAGGCTGATATTTTTATATGTTCCGTCATTTTTTTCTTTTTCAATAACTTTAAGATACAGTTTCGCCATTTTTATTTCTTTACAGCAATCAGCATAGAATGCTTCCCATGCGTACTCATACATTTTTTGCAGTGAATCCACGCTCATTTTTTTTGGTTTAAAAACAACTTCTCCTGCAGTATAACGTTTCCAGTCATTGTGAATTATTCTGTTTTCCTTTTCCAATTGCCTTCTGACAGGAGAATGTGGGAAGGGCGTAAGGATAGTGAACTCTGCAAGATCCAGATCTATTTCCAGCAGAAAATCCACCAGTCGTTTAATATAATCTTCGTCATGATCATCTAATCCCAGAAGAATAGTGCCCTCAACTCCAATGCCGCGTTCTTTTAGCCGCTTTATCTTTTTGCGGATATGATCAGAAGTGTCCACAATAGCCTGATATACATACCAGCATCCAGCCTCTACAGCTAAATCAAGTATCTCATCATCATCCTTTATCGGATGAGATATCCATTTCTTTTTTAGAGGCGCAATAGATTTAAACAGCAGCTTTTCCCATTCATCGTTTTGAGCCAGGGAATTATCAACAAAAAACAGACGATTGTTATTAATACTTTCCAGTTCTTTTATTACTGCTTTAATAGGGCGAGGCCTGAACTGCCTGCCTCCAAGAAATGGGGTGCAGCAGGGGAAACAGTTGAAACGGCATCCGCGTGAAGCATGGACAAGATCAACCATTTGAACTCCACGAAAATTATACAGTTCGCGTTTCAAAATACTTCTTCTGGCGGTCCCAACCAATGATATGTCTGGGAAATTCTGATGATAGTTGTAAGTCTTTTTTAACTGACCTTTTTTAAAATCTTCTATAACGGCATCAAAACGTCCTTCTGGTTCGCCAATGAACACAGAATCAGCGTGTTGCATTGTTTCTTCTGCATGCAGCATTGTTGCAATCCCGCCGAATATAACCATTTTCCCGTGAGCTCTGTACCAGTCAGAGATTTCCCATGCACGTGGTATCTGGCAGGTCAGCAGAACTGAAATGGCGATTAAATCAGCTTCTTCATATAAGTCGAGTTCTTCTACGTTTTCATCGCAAAAAGAAATTTCGATATCATCTTTTATTGTCGCAGCAAAAACAACCGGGCCGTGAGGCGGCAGATTAAATTCAGGCTGATTTTTTAATTTTGGCCACTTCGGGTATATCAGCTTAATTTTCACATTGTACCTTTTCTTTGTAACATTATTATCATTTCATCGAAATCAGATATTTTTTCAATAGTATCAACTACGTCTTCAAGGGATAGCGATTTCATAGTTGAACTATTATCTTTATTGTCCAGAACAAAGCAAACAGCTTTTTCCTCATTTGCCTCAACTGCAATCATTTTTGATGTTTCTCCACGAAGGATCATTTTGCCGGCATAACGCAGCATCGACGGTATTTGATTATGCTGGAACTTAATATATAGCAGAGGCCCCCGGCACCCAAAATAAATTGCTGCTTCAGCCATAGGAGTTGAGGGCAGGGTATAGATAAAAAGATTCCCCCTTGCGATTGTGCGACCGCATGAAACATAGTCCTTAAAATAAGCCAGGTTAGGCTCAAAGCATCCATCATTGTTTGTGCCGAGAATTCCAATGTCATGTTTCATATGCTCAGAATATGTTATCCCGGCATCATTCAGGGCAAGGGCTATGGAGCAGCAAGTCATCTTTGAAGCAGCATCAAACCTTCCGAAATTTTTAATCGCATATTTTAACACTGATTCATGCTGCAAATGAGAATGTAACGATTTTAAATCATTATAATTACCTTGCAGCTTTTTTATAATACTGCCGTATCCGGTCAGTGTAATCCAGCCGATTCCTTTAATGACAATCATAGTTTAAGGTTCAGGGTTCACGGTTCAGGGTTGGTCGCCTTGCGCTTTTCATATTTTTTGAGATAGTTGACCTACCCGCTTGTGCCTTAATTTCCATTTGTTTCTTCAACTATACTCTAACCTAAATTGAGCGATTTTTTACTCGACCTGCACCAATCTCTTGCGCATCAAGGACTTGCGAAAAGTCTCGACATATCCATTGGTATGCCTACGCTTTTCGCAAACCTTGCTGCATCAAGATCTC
>JAIVWD010000319.1:0-3840 GCA_049190315.1 Deltaproteobacteria bacterium
AATATGCTATATGGGTAAAGTATCCACCCTCTCTTTTTCATTATAATTACAGTAAGTAATATTGCATACTCTTAAAAAAAATAAAAGCTAAAACTTCAATTCCCTGCTAAAAAAATTTAACCAAAATGACATAATAAAGAAAATAAATCTTAAACCTCAAAAGGATGTTGGAAAACTGAACTAAAGCTACCGCGAAGCGGTTTCGTACATCATAAAATATCACAAATTTCCCTAAACTACAGATATGTAGATGGTATCGCGATTTCTCTATTTTACGGATATAAAACCTATCAGTAGTGTCCAATTAAGATTCGAATAAATTCAATTGGATATGTCCACTAGTAATTTTGTTTTTGTAATCAGTCTCTGTGAGAGCCTGTAAAATGGGCATTTTCTCAAAAAGAGTAATACTGAAAATCTGTAATATTTTGTAGAGGCTCAAGTCTAATTTCATCTGTTTCTTTATTATGGCCACCAGGACATACACAGATATTGCAATCCATATTTGAGTCTTCACTGCATTTTCAGATGTTCCATAGAATGCTTTAATTCTCAGATGTTGTTTGATCCATTTAAAAAACAGTTCAACTTGCCAACGACATTTATATAGAGCGGCTACCGTCTCAGCAGGAAAAGAGAATTGGTTTGTCAGAAATACCAATCTTTTTCCATTATCTGGGTCGACAAATTTTATCCGGCGAAGTTTATCCGGATAATCTTTTGACGTATAGAATCCGGTCAAAACAACTACTTGGTCGCATCGAATGCCAGTAGATTTATCGACCGGCATGGAATACAACCGTTTTAAAGCGGTATTGGTTTTCGCACGAGTCACAAAAAATGCTGAGCATTGATGCAACGTGAATAAACGCTCAAAATCCAGATATGCTTTATCCATGACATAAATGGCCCCAGGCTCTGGGATGAGTACATCAAGGATATTAACATCGTGAACTTTGCCATCAGTTATAGTGATAAACGATGGAATATTGCCACGTAAATCCAATAGCGTATGCAATTTAATAGCGCTTTTGGTTTTTCTAAACCGCGCCCATGGGAAAACAGAAAGACATAAGTCTATAGTGGAAGAATCAAGTGCATACACAGTCTCATCCAACTCAAGGCCGAAGTCTTCGTTCGCATATAGTTGTCGGGCTTCGTGGATCAGTATTTGTGCAAAATCACAATATATGCGCCAATCTCTATTTTCATTGGCATAGGCTATTGTGCTGCGGGAGACATTACCCCTGATACCCATATGGTAAAGCTTTTCTCGCATTGCCCGAAGACAGCATTCAATGTCACGCAGGCTTTCTCTATAGGTGAGTTGAGCAAATGCCATGCACAGGAACTGATCAAAGCATGTAAAAGAGCGAACACGGTAGTTACCGTTATATCGATTAACACATTGACGAAATTTGTGTTTGGACAAAAAATCAACAATTTGAGAAAAAATTGTTTTGCCTTGGTTCATGGAGGAGATCCTTCCGCTTGAAATTATTTCGTGCGAAAGGCTTATCAGCTGCATAAACCAAATTCAAATCGATTACACCCATTTTCGTCAATATGTTTAGTATCAATAGATAGTTATAAAGTTTATAAAATTCTTAATGGGACACTAGTGATCCTGTGATTAAAAAAATTTTTCAAGAAACTTAATAATTGTCCGATAATAAATATGATAACTGTCTTTGAAGAGGTAAGTTTTTCCAAAGCATCATCAATGTAAGCTGCTATTTAGACAGGAGGAATTATGTCTGAAAGATCACATTTGAAAAAATGGAAAAAATGTGACAACGACATTGCCAGATCTAATGATGAGGGTTTTCCTAGAGGGCAGAAAATTAGATCCGGATCATTTTTTAAGCTGACTATAGGCGTGGGATTATTAGCGATAATTTGCACATTTGCAATTCCTAACCCAAAAGATCAGATAAAAAATGATATTCAAAAGATTGCAGGAGCTTCTCTTGATGAAATTAGTGCCAGTGAATTAGCCATACTATTAAACAACCAAAACACCGAAATAAGCAATCAGGCAGAGATTAATGAAAAAGAAATTCAAGGCAAGATAGTTGAATGGGAATTGGAGATCTTGGTGGTCGCAAGTTTACCAGATCATTATAAAATATTAACAAAGCCAACTTCCAAGTATCCTGGAACCCTTCTAACGTTATATCCACAAAATAATCAGCAAATGACATACATAGATACTGTCCAACCTGGAACCAGAATTAAAATTAAAGGAAAAATTGCAGGCATTACCTCAACGTTGCATAAATTTTTGATTTTTTACTTCCAGATAATCATGCTGCTTTTTGCAACACATCGAGAAAACCCAAAAGATCTTTACGCACAGCATGGTTGGCACTCATGGTTAGGGTCAGTTCCCCTTGAGGCCGGGTAAAACGGCCGGCTCTTTGGATGATGCGATGGCGCAAAGTATCGAGTTTTTCAAATCTCCAGGCGGCCGGACGCTTGGGACGAGCTCTGGAGGCCGATGGAGCCGCAAGCATCTGTACTTCACGTGACAGATTATGAGCGATCATCGAACAAAGGGTAAAAAGCTGATTGCCGGCCAGGCGTCTGGAAGGAATCACATCCAATGCGGCATCATTTTTGGCATCGCCAAAGATGCACTCCTGAGATCCGCGGCCATTGTGGAACAAGACGACATTTTTAGCCGATTGGCTTTTATTGGTAACAATAACTTTGTAGTCGAAGTTAAAATCACGGGGTTCAAAAAGGTGCAATTGCAGCGGGCCTTTGCGTAGTTTTTTGGTTTTCTTTCGAGTGAAGATAAACCGATAGCGGCTGTCCCAGGATTTAGGTTTCCATGAAGTTTCAAAGTAAGACCATTGCCGGTCGATTTTGCGCCAGCGTTTTCGGTTTTCGATCATTTCTTTGAGCTGTGTCAGCCTTTCGAAGGGAACCGAAGCTGTAAATTTCACATGCTTGCTGTTAAATGTCGACATGATGTTCTGGCTGAAAAAAGCCGAGTCCATTCGTGATTCCAATACGGTACCGGGCAGCTGTACTTTGGCTTCCGACAAACAGTTTAACATGAATCGTTGGGCACCATTAGAATCATGCACATTACCGGGGCGATGGTGAAGGTCGAAAAATTGACCGGTTTGGGCCACGGTACAAAACAAAGGGTAGTAACTGCGGGCGCCTTTTTTGGCTTTGTTAAAACCTACAGCGGTACCCTCCGCGTGCCCTTTGGTAGACTGCACAGAACCATCAAAATCCAGTGTCAGACGAGACAGGCGTTCACGTTGGAGCCCCTCTATTACCATTGATCGGCATAACTGGCGCACATTGTCTACTCCGTCTTTTTCCATATGTGAAAGAGCCCTTGAGATGGTTGAAACATCAGGCAGCTTTCGTAAACCCATTAACCGGAGTACGATTGGATCATCTCGGTAGTAATCAACTTCGCGCAGGCGTCGAAAACCGATAAGCAAATGAATAATGAGCAGCAATACGATCAAATGGCGGCCAAATATTGGTGAAATATTTAAATGCGAAAAACATTTTTTTAGCCGCTGCTTCAAATTGAGCCGTTTAAACAGTAGCTGAAAAATCAGCAAACCGGAAAAAGATGTTAGTTGTTGGTCTTCGAAACGGATCACTGGAATCTTATGGAATTTTGCCGTAATTTGTGCTTTACTGGATTTCACTTGCGGTGGCCTCCTGGATTAGGGTGATTGTTTGGTAGACAATCTGTTTATACCCTTATTCCATGGGCTACCGCAAGTTATTTTACTGCTATTTTAACACTTTTTTATGCAACTGTAGGGTCAACTCTTAAGTCCAGGGGCGGGCACTTAATGTCGC
>JAIVWD010000320.1:0-3823 GCA_049190315.1 Deltaproteobacteria bacterium
TGAATTCCACAAGCTATACAGCGACAAAACAACAGTGGATACTGTAAATGAAGAATGCCGCACTGCCGGGATAGGCTGCGTTGAATGCAAGAAGATGATGGCAAAAAATCTCATCAGAGCGCTTGAACCTATTCGCGGAAAAAGAGAGTATTATGAGGGCAAGCCCGAACTTCTTGACGAAATTTTTGCGGCAGGAAGCAACAAGGCAAGAAAAATTGCTCAGAAAACCATGGAAGAGGTAAAGTCGGTAGTTAAAGTATAAGTAACGGTTGTCGGTTTACAGTTCACGGTTAACGGTTGATGAAAACATAAAACCGTTAATAAAAGTTTCCCAAACGACTTAACATTTTGTAATTATTGAACATAAGTGCCTAAAGTTAAGGAATGCTACCATTTTATATATTCCTTAAAACATCAATATATAAGAGGGCAAACTCTAAGTAACTTAAAAGTCCATAGTTCTTTCTAACTCCATGAATTTTAAAGAAATATCCTATTGACCGAATCGTCATTCCCGCGAAGGCGGGAATCCAGCAAAATCAATGGGTTATGGATTCCTGCCTTCGCAGGAATGACAGAACTTTGGACTGTGCAGTAAGCAACTTTGGCTTATCAATTAGCACGCCGAAGGCGTACCACCAATATTCATTTTTCAATATTCATTCTTCAATCTAACTCATTAAAATTATAGCATAATGATTTATTTGGGAAACTTTTACTGTTAACTGCATACCGATAACCGTTACTTAACTATTAAACTGTTTTTATATGTCGGAAGAGCCTTATAAAGTATTGCTGGATGATGTATTCGAAGGCCCAATGGATCTTCTTATTCATCTTATCAGGAAAAATGAGGTGGATATATATGACATTCCGATTGCTCTGATCACAGATCAGTACCTTGGCTGTTTGAACTTGATGAAGTCTTTGAACATAGACCTTGCCGGCGATTTTATATTGATGGCTGCGATTCTGGCCCAGATAAAGTCAAGGATGCTTCTTCCGGTGCATGAGGGTGAAGACGAAGAAGATCCCCGTATGGAAATTGCAAGGCCTATTCTTGAATACCTTGAGATGAAATCTGCTGCCGAGCGGTTAGCCGAAAGAAATCTGCTTGGAGACAGTACTTTTATCAGACAGTCCGACATAAAAGATTTTTTATCAGACCAGGATGATGAAGTCATAAGTGTAGGCCTGTTCGAGCTTATTGATGCATTTCAGAAAATACTTAAAAATATATCCGAAGATCAGAGGATAGACATCACTGCCGACAAGATGTCTGTAAAAGACAAGATTTCCAAGCTGGTTGATATATTTGAAGATAAAGGTTCGATAACCTTTGAGGAATTATTTTCTGCAGATGTGCTGAAAAGTGATGTCATACTGACCTTTCTTGCAATACTGGAGATGGTTAAACTCTGCCTGGTCAGGATTGCCCAGCATACCCAGTCAGGTGTTATCAGACTCTTTTATTTATAGGTGGATTGTAAGACTGAAGGTGAAAGGCTGAAGACTGAAGGTAGAAGGCTTTTAGGAACAAATCATGCACGATTGAACCAAAGATCGTTGAAACCAAAAAAGTCTTGAATGGCTTAATTCGAGCATTGCGAGATGATTTATATACTTCAAGCTTCAGCCTTCAACCTTCAACCTATCCACCTAACTAGTTACTATAATGGAAGATATAAAGAACATCATTGAAAGCCTGTTGTTTGTTGCCGAAGATCCGCTTACAATAGACAGCATTAAAAAAGTACTTGATTCCACCGACTCTAATGCGATTCGTAACGTTCTGAATGAACTTTCAAGTGAGTATGAAGCCCGCAAAGGCGGGTTTTTTTTGCGTGAGGTCGCAGGAGGATACCAGATCCGTACCCGGCCTGAATACAGTCAGTGGATAAAACGCCTGTTAAGACCAAATCCTCTCCGCCTGAGCAACGCTGCTCTTGAAACGCTTGCCATTGTTGCCTACAAACAGCCTGTGATACGCAGCGATATTGAACACTTGCGGGGTGTTGACTGCGGGGGAATTCTGCGCATGCTGCTTGAGCGAAAACTAATCCGGGTTGTAGGCCGCAAGGAGATTCCGGGCCGCCCGATAATCTATACGACCACAAAGAAATTTCTGGAACTTTTTGAATTAAAAGACCTTAGAGATCTGCCATCCCCCAAAGAGATAGAAGAGCTGGGGGATTCTTCCTACGAATCATCCCCACACACAGCCCCAGAAATAATTAAACAAACAACAGATGAAGATTAAACCTTAGGTTAAAAACTTCTTGACTTAGCGGCTTGTTTTAAAGTTTATTAAATACAGATGGGCGGTTAACTCAGCGGGAGAGTGCCACCTTCACACGGTGGAAGTCACTGGTTCAAACCCAGTACCGCCTACCAGTAAAATCAAGGAGTTATGGCATATGCCTTGCTCTTTTTTATTTTTTGTTGCCGACAACTAATTCAAACAAAAACTGTAGCCGTTCACGGCTTACCAAAAACTTCATCAAAGGGGGAAAACATGAAAACATTAATTGCTGTGCTGATTACTTTGGTATTTTTGTTTACAGCACCTGCTTTTGCTGGAAAATCCGGCGGGGCAGGCAAGGGTAAGCATAAAAGAGAACACGTCAGAACACATAGACAAGCAATGGGAGATGAAGCAGGTGATAAAGCTCTAAAGATCAGAAAAAAGGAGCAAAAAAGGCTTAAACAGACTGAGGGGATTAAAGAAGAAAAGCAAGAGAAGGTTAAGGAAAAAAGCAAGAAGGCAAAAAAGGGTCTGGAAAAACAGCGTGAGAAGAAATCTGAGCAGGTACAGAAAGAATTAGGTAAAGGCTCTGAGAAAGGTCAGGAAGCCCGCGAAACGCGAAAAAAATGGTGGAAATTCTTTGAGAAAGATGAATAAATCATCTTAATTACCTTATTTCCAAATGACGGGAAAAGTATAATTTGGAAGGTTTTCGTTCAGACAATAGTTACACTGCTGTCCAATTCCGGCGAAAAGAAGCGGACAGGCTTGGTATTATTTACTGAAAACCGTTTTTGGACAAAAGTGATGATATATATCAATTCGTCAAGTTTGATAGGAAAGGGAGCGCATAGAAAATGCTATGTTCATCCTGAGAATAAAGACTTATGTGTCAAAATTATATTTAAGGGAGACCTTAAAGAAAGTAAACGCGAGCAAAGTTGTTATAGACTCCTGGAAAAACGAAATATTTCCTGGGGAATGCTTCCCAGATACTATGGGGTTGTTGAATCCAATCTTGGTCACGGAGCTGTTTTTGATCTCATTCGTGATTATGATGGTGAAATCTCAAAAACATTAGAATATTACTTGAGTTCAAGCGAAATATTAGAATTGCATTGTCCTTGCTTTTTGCAAGTGTTCCATTCACTAAAAAAGTATTTATATAAATATAAAATTATAACCATGAATCTTCAAGCTAAAAATATTTTGTATAAAAAAACTAGTGCTAAAGATGGTCAGCTTGTAATTATTGATAATATAGGCAACTCTGATTTTATTCCCGTATGCAATTACATTGGATATTTAGCGGCCAAAAAAATACTTAGAAAATGGCACCGTTTCGAGAATAACATCTTACATATCTATGCGCATAACAAAGCGCTTCAAAGGATGCCCACAAGTTCGCTTCGTTGAGCTAATCGTTGTACGGCATCGAAGTGCCGAATACAAACCACCGTCAAGGCTATAACCAGCGGCGTTAAACCAAGGCTTCGTGCAATAGGACGCTCCTTTTACAAGCCGCTCCATAGTAAAGCATCAACAATCCGATAATAAATAACATCCAGGCAAGCACCA
>JAIVWD010000321.1:0-1834 GCA_049190315.1 Deltaproteobacteria bacterium
GAAGTTAGGGATGACAAGGATGGTCCATATTATCATCTTGTTACAGAGATATAATCAAAAGTTGTGTTTAAGGAATTAGGTGGTGTATCCTCCGGGTGATTGTTTACCGGCAATAACCCGGCACTTTGAATTATCAAAATGAAAGGATACACACACCATGAGCAAAGATAACTTAATTGAACTAAAAAATCCAGAACCATTTATAGATGACCCTATTACTGAAATATTACGCAATGGAGCCAAGAAGTTGTTAGCTGAGGCATTAGAGGCAGAAATAGCAGGCTTTTTATCTCAGTACGCATATCTTAAAGATGATCAGGGGCGTATGAGAGTTACCCGCAATGGCTACCTGCCTGAGCGTGAGATTCAGACCGGAATTGGCCCTGTATCTGCAAAGGCTCCTCGTATTCGAGATCATCGACCTGGAGATGAATCAGATCGGATTAGATTCAGTTCCTCAATATTGCCACCTTACCTTAGAAAAACAAAAAGCATGGAAGAGCTGATACCATGGCTTTACTTAAAAGGCATTTCCACCGGCGATTTCAGTGAGGCTCTGGCAGCGCTGGTGGGTAAAGACGCGCCAGGATTATCTGCGCCAACTATCAGCCGTCTCAAAACCATCTGGAAAGATGATTTAAAACAATGGCAAAAGCGTAATTTATCCAATAAACGGTATGTATATATTTGGGCTGATGGCATCTACTGCAATGTTCGCATGGAAGAAAGGCAGTGCCTTCTGGTTATCATTGGCGCAACAAAAGACGGCAAAAAGGAATTACTTGCCCTTGAGAGCGGTTTCAGGGAAAGCGAGCTGTCATGGGCAGAGCTTCTGCTTAATCTAAAGCGCAGAGGCCTAAAAGACGGCCCTGAATTGGCTGTAGGTGATGGCTCCCTTGGATTTTGGAAAGCACTTGCAAAAGTCTATGATAATACACGATGGCAGCGATGCTGGGTTCATAAGACCGCCAATGTCTTGAATAAATTGCCAAAGAGCATTCAGGCTAAAGCCAAGGAAAAACTCCATATGATTTGGATGGCGCCTGAAAAAGATGAAGCAGAAAAACATTTTGATGACTTTATCAAAATTTATGAAGCAAAATATCCTAAAGCAACCGAGTGTTTAAAAAAGGACGGTGATGCGCTGTTAACATTTTATGATTTTCCAGCCGAGCACTGGAGGCATATTCGCACTACAAATCCAATAGAATCTACATTTTCAACAGTCAGGCTGCGTACAGCAAAAGTGAGAGGCTGCTTTTCTTCAACGACTGTTGTAACTATGGCATTTAAACTTTGCCAATCTGCTCAAAAAAGATGGCAACGCCTCCATCATTCAGAAAGGCTGGCAGAGGTAATTGAAGGAATTAAATTTGTAAATGGAATAGAAGAAAATCGGATCGCCGCCTAATGTCATACACAACATTTGACAATAACTCTCCTGCTGCCGATATCGTTGAAATGTACAGAGAATATGGCACCAAAATTTTTAAGAAAAAAAGATTCTGCTGGCCCGGTAAAAAGCTGAGGAACATGCTCCAGCCTATGTTCGGGAGTGTTTACAGTGCCCAATATCTGGAAGGCATCCTGACTAAGGTTTTCACCGAGAAGCGATTAGGTGAGATATCAAAACCACTCCTGCTCCCGTGTACTGATATTGGTAACGGATGCGTTCATGTGCTGAAATCTGGATATTCAAAAGAATTTACCCGGGACAATAACGTGTTGGTCAAAGATGCCGTATTGGCCTCGTGCTCTGCTCCAACCTACTTCGATCCGCACAAACTTGATCATTACCTTCTTGCTGATGGTGGGCTTTGGGCGAATAACCCTG
>JAIVWD010000321.1:1844-3775 GCA_049190315.1 Deltaproteobacteria bacterium
TTACCTTTGCTTTTGGCAGTAACCGTCACCAGATTGCCGGGACTAAAAAGATCGGCCGTAAAAACATCACCTGGCTGACAACCACTCTCACCATCCACCGGTACTTCCCGTAAATGGGGGCTGGTAACTGGCTGGAAGCACAAGGAATTCATCAGCTTTATTTTGTCCTTACAGAGCCAGAGTGCCATGAATTACCTGAATCTTCAGCTTAGCCCAAAGCAGATCTTACGGATTGATTTTGAATCAGATCTGCCGTTACCGTTGGATGATGTATCCAAAATTGATAATCTGCTGACTAAAGCGGATCATGACTTTACACACAATTCTGAAGCAATTCGAAAATTCATAAAAACATTAACAATAGGAGGTAGCCAATGATTACCGAAGAGCAAAAAAAAGTCATTATCGACAATATGATTAAGCTGCTGGAGCTTCCTGATTCGGCCTATGACAAAGCCCGGAAAAGATATGAAGATTTGGGTGATTGGTTTGACCGTGAAGAGTCTGCTGTAAAAGATAACAATCCACATGTTTTTCCCCAAGGCTCTTTTCGCTTGGGTACAGCTATTCGTCCCCTTGATGAAACGGAAGAGTATGATCTTGATTTAGCCTGTAAATTGAGAGACGGCATAACCAAAGAAAACCATACGCAAGACTATCTAAAAAAGATTCTTGGGCAGGAGCTTGAGGCTTATCGAACTGCACGGGGCATAAAAAAAGAACTTGAGGCCAAACACCGCTGTTGGAGACTGGAGTATCAGGACGATCTTAGTTTCCATATGGATATAGTGCCCTGCATTCCTGCAGATGAAATACGTCAAAAATCTATTCTGGAATCCATGTGTAACTCAGGACTGGATGAGTTAGTTGCCGGTTCAGCTTCGCAGACAACTGTTTCTATTACGGATGACCGTCATAAAGATTTTAAGAATATCTGCAATGACTGGAATATCAGCAATCCGGAAGGATATACAAAATGGTTCGAATATATAATGAATCCAAGAAAAACCATAATTCTTCTGGAGAAAGCGCAGGTTGACGATGTTCCCTTGTTTAAGAAAAAGACTCCATTGCAGCGTGTTATCCAACTTCTAAAGCGCCATAGGGATAACTGGAGTAAGGATAATCCAGACTCTAAACCTATTTCTATTATTATCACGACGCTTGCCGCCAGAGCTTATAATGGTGAATCGGATATTGTTTCTGCCCTCGGGAATATTTTGGGTAAAATAGGGAGTTTCGTTAACCATGCTAAGCCAAGGGTTCCAAATCCGGTTGATCCGGAAGAAGATTTTGCAGATCGCTGGTATAGAAACGATTGTTTGCATTTAAGACTCGAAGATAACTTTAATGCGTGGCTTTTACAGGCTCAGAAGGATTTCCAGCATATTACTTCTACAACGGATGCTGAATTCATTTGCGAACAAATGAAAGAGAAGTTTTTATTAAAAGTAAATAATGCAGAGCTGAAAAAACAATTGGGTGTAAGTGCGGCCACTGTAAGTATCATCACCCCCAAGACCCATACAATTGACAGGCAGGGGCTTGCTAAACCTTGGCAGTGGTAATCGCATGAGAGCTAAGTTGCTGAACAGTTTAAACCAATTTCTGGATGATTATCCAGGCATGTCAACTGCGCCACATTGCAGTTCTGGTATATGCCTTCGGGGTAAATTCAGCTTCAAAGCTGTAGTTTCGGGAGGCGAAGAAATTGAGGACAATTTCAGATTAGAAATCATAGTGCCTGATAAGTTTCCTCAAGCCTTACCCAAGATTAAAGAAATTGGCGCCAAGATTCCAAGGAATGGCGACTTTCATGTAAACCATGACGGGACTCTATGCCTTGGTTCTCCACTCAGGTTAATGAGAAAGATTTATAAAAATCCTTCTGTGTCAGGTTTTGTAAACGAATGTCTTGTTCCTTACCTCTA
>JAIVWD010000322.1:0-3744 GCA_049190315.1 Deltaproteobacteria bacterium
TAACGCCCGGTTTATCTTTGGCTGGGTTAATATGGCTCTATTACAGACAGAGCAAAGTGTTTTAAGCATGGAAGAATAAGGCTTGTCATCCAGGATTCCTGCTACAAGTGTTATGTTTCTGCCGGCAAGATTTTTGGACAGATATTTTACAAGTCTTCTTGTGGCAATTATATTGTGCGCTCCGTCAAGGATTATCAGGGGATTTTCGGAAACTATATCCAGCCTTCCGGGCCAGCGGTTTTTTTCAAGCCCCCTTTGTATGCTCTTTAGAGAAATTTCTGCTTTGCTTTTATTCAGCAGTTCGCATGCCGCAAGCACGAGTCCTGCATTGTCGATCTGGTGATTTCCTCGCAATCCTGTGCGCAGGTTGCGCCATGTGTTTTCTATTCCAAAATAGGTAAAGGTTTTGGTTTTGTTTCTTCTTACTTTAAATTCATCTCCAAGACGATAAAAGGGCGCTGACTTTTTTCTGGCAATATCTTTTAAGGTCGAGATGGCGCTCTTCTGTCCGGCGCCTGTTACAACAGGTATGTTATTTTTTATTATCCCGCCTTTTTCACCTGCAATTTGTTTTATGGTGTTTCCAAGATACATTCTGTGTTCAAGTGATATGTTGGAAATTATGGTGAGGGCGGGTTTTATGATGTTGGTTGCGTCAAGCCTTCCTCCCATTCCTGTTTCTATTACAGCCCAGTCCACTTTTTGTTTTCCAAATTCATAAAGCGCCATTGCAGTGGAGTATTCAAAGAAAGTCGGCTCGCGTTTTCCTGTGGATACGTTTTTTAATGCTTCATATGCTTCGACAATGGTTTTGTTTGAAACAGGCTGGTTGTTTATTCGTATTCTTTCATTAAAACGAACAAGATGAGGTGAAGTATAAAGCCCTACCCTGTAGTTTGATTCTTTAAGAATTGAAGCAATGGAGGATGCAATTGATCCTTTTCCGTTTGTTCCCGCCACATGAATGCACGAAAAGCTGTCCTGGGGATTACCCAGGCCATGCATCATGCTTTTGATGGTTGAAAGGCCGAGTTTGATCCCAAACCTTTTCAGGCCGTACATGGTCTGAATACATTTATTGTAATGTTCCTTTGTGTTCATAGCCACAAAAAACCCGGCAAAAATTAATATTCCTGCCGGGTTCAAGTTTTATTTGTTTTTGACCTTGTTTTATCTGTATCTTTTAGAAGCTGTAATCCTCTGTCTTCTTAAGGCTTCGCGCTGTTTGCGACGTTTGTGCTCGCTTGGCTTTTCATAGCTTTTTTTCAGCTTCAGTCTTTTAAAAAGGCCGTCATTCTGAATCTTCTTTTTCAGAATGCGCATAGCCTTTTCAAGGTCATTGTCATAAACCTTGACTTGAATTTCCTTCAAACTCCTCGCCCCCTTCTTTTCATCAGACGAATATATATAACCTGAATTGAACGATTTTTTCTCGATCTGCGCCAAGATCTCGGCACGTTTTTTCGCAACGCAAAAAATAGCTCAACTTAGGTATAAAAAATCTCCGATGTTTTTTAACTTAATTTATTAATGTAACTAATTTTTAATCACATGGCAAGAAAAAAATGTGTCCGGGTCTTAAATTTAAGATCCGGACACATACAGGGACCAGGTAATTTCTACTCACGTAGTCTCAGGCTGAAGCTGTTTAGACTGAAGGCTGAAGGGGGTCAGAAGAGCACGATTGCCGTATTTTGGCGAAAATATCTGACTCTTGCACCAAACATGGCTTCAAAATGCGCTTTTTCCTAACAGTCTTCAGCCTATCCACCTGAGTAGTTACAAATATAATTGAGTCTTTTCTACAGTTTTGAAATAAGCTCTGCTGTAACTGATTTTATATCAGCGGCGCCATCCAGAGTAATGTATTTAACGGCTCCGCCTTGTGCTGCGATGTCTTTAAAATAATAGGCTGCTGCAAGTGTGCCCGTGTCGGCGTCATAGTAAATGCCGTGGCGTTTGTCGATGGCTCCCTCATCCTGATCGTCGGCTCTTTTGGTTAATTCGCCGCCGCATACCCGGCATTTGTCTCCATCAGGTTTGATGGCGTCAATAAAGATATTGTTGGGATGATTGTTGTCATTTACGCAGAGCCTGCGCCCCATGATTCTGTCTTTGGCAATCTGGCGGTCAAGTAGTATTTCCACAACAATGTCGAGGCTCATGTTTTCTGCTTTGAGAGCTTCATCAAGCTTTATTGCCTGGTTCTTATTTCTTGGAAAGCCGTCGAGTAGCCAGCCGACTTTACAATCATCTTGCTTCAGGCGGTCGAGTATCATTGGTATTGTAATTCCATCTGGTACTAATTCGCCTTTGTCGATATATTCCTTGGCCTGTTTGCCAAGTTCTGTGCCGCCCTTGATATTGTCACGGAAAATAGCGCCTGATTCAATGTGAGCAGCATTGTATTTATCCTTTACAATGGCTCCCTGAGTTCCTTTTCCGCTGCCGTTTGGACCAAAAAACAAAATGTTCATAAGATTCTCCTTTTTCAGTAATAATATTTTGTTATAATTTCCGGATTTTCTTTCAGATAGCTTTTCAACAACCCCTTTACGTGCTATTTGTTTTTGTTAAATCCGAAGTCAAAAAACTTTTTACGAAATCGTCAAGCATATTTTACTATAAGAATAGGTGTCTAATGTCAAGAAAATGAAGATTTAACTTTTTAATCAGAATTTAATAATTTTTTTACCAGCGACAATGCTTCCTGTCTGGTATTTATCTGATTTGAAAGTCTTGCTTCTTCAACTTTGGATATAATTTTTTTGAATAATGGAGAAGGAGACAAGCCGAATTTATTGATTAAATCATTGCCTGTAATAAGAGCAGGCATTTTTTTTCTTTGCATAAACTCTGAAAAATATTTGAGGATCATATTTTTCGCGAATTCTATGAATTCCTCATTAGCTTTATCCCCCTTCCCCTTTATATCTGCAATGCTGTGAAGCAAAAGACAGGGTGTATTGTCCCCGCATTTTATAAAAAAGCGGGTTATTCCTTTATTGGTCAATGTGCCTTTGCTCTTTGCGACAAAAAGGTGCAATGGATTGACATGATTGCGGATAATGAAATCAATGAAATATTTTTCTTTTGTTGATAATTTTAGCCTGGAGCTTATTTCTTTAGTTATTTCAGCACCTTTTTTGCTGTGACCGTAAAAATGAACATTCCCCTCGTTATCAGTTTTTTTTACCAGGGGTTTGCCTGTATCATGAAGCAGAATGGCAAATTTAAGGAGAGATGCCGTATTTTCATCTATACTGTGGGTAATTTTGTTATTAAGAATATTTTCAAGATGATAAAATGCCTTCATTGTGTGCTCAAAAACATCATATTGATGGAATCTGTTCTGAAAGCATGCTTTTAATTTGCCAAGTTCAGGAAAAATGGCAAATAAAAGGCCGGTATCAGCCATTTGAGAAATATAATGATGTGATTCAGGCGTTTGCAGTATCTTTAAGAATTCCGACCTGATACGTTCGCCGGCAGAATTTTTTATAAGCTTTGCATTTTTTCTTATGGATGAAACCGTATTTTTTTCGATTTCAAAATTCAGTGATGCGCCTATCCTGTATGCCCTGATAAGACGGACCGGGTCTTTCTCAAATGCTGTATCTGAAACCATGCGGATTTTTTTGTCTGCAATGTCCTTCATGCCGCCGGCGCAGTCAATAATCCTTCCCGATGACAAAGAACAGGCCATGGCATTGATCGTAAAATCTCTTTTGAGAAGGTCATCTT
>JAIVWD010000323.1:0-3696 GCA_049190315.1 Deltaproteobacteria bacterium
CCTTTTTTTGTGATAGCATATAATGATTAGCGTTATTAATCCAATGGTTGTAAGATTGGTTTACTTCCGAATCACCCCCTTTATGTCCGCAAAATCATGTTATACTTTGATTGCGGATTAATCTCTCAGCGCTTACTTTTGGATTTTAATTTTACGGTAACAAACCAAGTAGCGTTTGCATTAGACTCAGTAATTAAAACCATTATTCCTTCAGATTTAGGATCATAATTATCTATTAACACACTAAGCTCTTTCCGGCTTTTTTTATTATCGAATAAAAATAAACTTTCTGATTTTGTATTATAATCAATATCGCTTAATTTGTGGCCAATGTTTAAAAGAGAGGTGTACACAATTAGCGCACCTCTTCCTTTTTTTAAATAACATTTCCTAAAAACATTTGATACAGGTTGTATTTGTTTTTCCAGCTTAATAAGCGTATCGTCTCTTTCTTTTAAACTCGCTTCCATACAACAAACCTTTGATTAGTAAAAAGTATAATGTTTAAGCTCAGCGGCAGTTTAACCTGTGGCGACGAAAGGAGCGAAAGGTTAAACTGTCCGTTGGAGCGCCTTGTTGGGCGATGTCTGTCGATATATCAGGATTGGGTGCACTAAAACCCTAGGGTAACGACATGTTCTAATCATTGCTTCCAATCCATCAAAACCTCTGAACATCCCCCGAAATGCATTTTCAACACTTTCATAGTCCTCAAGGACTTCTTTATCAAATTCTTCTAAAGGATTGAAATCCTCATCTGAATCAGAAGGTACTGAGGTAATTACACCTATCATAGTAAATTCTTCCGTGGGGAAAGAACCATATGTAAAGTGAAATGCCGTTGTATCTAGGATCGAGAAGTTTGATGAATCAAGATGACCAAACAAGTGTTCATCTTTTTCATCAGGGAAAAGGATAAACCCTGATATTTGTGATATTTGGAAGAAAAGCATCTATCCATGTTTTTAGTCCATCCAAAATCCATTGAGGCACAATATCAACAGCAGAAGACGACTCGACAAGAGTTTCTAAAGATTTACGTAATTCCTTAACCTTTTTCTTTTTCATGGCTTTAGAATTCTTGCCTCCTCCTGCGCTCTCTATTTCACTAATTTGATGCTCTATATCTTGGTATTCCTGAGTGTTCTTTAGGGAGTCCGCATGACTTCGATTTATTAACTTTACAATATCTGGAAAGTCTTGCCCGATTGACTTTATTCGCTCGTAATCTTCAACAACAATCCTTCCCGTACATTTTACGCATAAGGCATTCTTAAGAATTTCTCTTGTTTCCCCATCTTTAAGTGTTACTCCTTCTTTGAGTTCAGCCAGATCCAGTAAATATCCCGATGCGGATAGTTCTTGCTCTAACTCCTGCAGTAAAGCATGATGAGGCTTTATAGTTTCTTTGTCTGATTCTTTTTCCTGAGTCGTTCCGCCTGCACTGTGCTTGAATACTTTGAAATCATAGTTTCGTTTGTTATCGGATGTAGAACCTTTCTCGGTTTGTGTTTCCCTTAGCTCAACCACACCACCGGTAAGTTGACTATAAAGCGAAACAACCTTGTCAAGATCTACATAAATATAATCATATAGGTTCACTAAAAACTCCTTCGTTATTGATTCGCCTAACGTATAGAGTTTTATCCATTGTCCCGCAGGACAAGAATACTGGAAAGCCCAGTTTGGCAGAAACAGTTTGAAAAGCTCGGATGATACGTTTTCTCAGCGGGATGATGGATAAAACTTTGTTGGACTGTGCCGCTCCAATCAGCAGCTAATTATCTACCATTATCTATGGGGATTGTAAAGCTGTGATTCTGCATCAGGATATGTAAATTTTCGAAGTTTATAACTCTCATTGATCTGAAATTTAGCTCATATAAGCGAAAAAAAGAAAACACAGAGGGTCGCGTCTTCATTCTTGACAACAATAATCCCTGTGTGAAGAATTAAACTTGGTGTCAAAGCTTGAATTGTGAATTAATGCTTAACAATTAAGCCGCTATTTTTTAGCAAAATCAGTAAGGGCAGAGCATGGGGAATTGAACCGCAAAAGCGAGCGCATTCCCCGTAATTTGTAGAAGCAAAAGCGAAGATCCAGCTTATACGGAGCTGTAAGGAGTTTCAATAAAGATAAAAAAGTAAAAAGCCAATTTGAAAAAATTAATTCACAATTCAAGCTTTGACACCAATTCTTTTAATGCTGGAATTGAGCTGCGCCGGGTACATACCCTGAATACTCAATTATGAAAATTACAAGTTAAAACCAATTTCCTCTAAACTCGCGCGATATAAGGCGTCAGGTAATGACTTGTTAGGTGGTCGTCGTCCTCTTCTCACGCGCTTCCGCCTCTGCCTTTCGGGCCTTCGCCTCCGCGAGTTCGGCGTCTTTTTGTGCCTTCTGGACTTCTTTCATTTCGTCCTGGGCGGTCTTACTAAACTTCAGAACCCCCTGAAACAGCGTGATTGCACCCGCGCTTCCGCCCGCCACAATCGCTGCTGTTACAAAAATTCCCATCGATGAGGTCTTATTGCCCTCAAAAAGGGCACCCAAGACATCAAACTTGTAGAAACCACATACCGCCCAAGAGACGATAAATGCGATTGGACTCTTGAATCCGAGGCTGCCGATCTTCTCACGGAACCATCGATAGTCAAATAAAAGTACCAGTGCACGCTCAAGTAGCATAGCCAGGACGACGAGCTTGGTTAAGGCTGTGAGAATACGAAAGAAATCTGGTGATAAATCTGATGGTATCATGACGAACCTCCTAATGCTCTTTCAGAATCATTGTAATAGACCCTTGCCGCCTAACCCAAGCTGAGGGGCTGGGCAACGATAAGCGAAAACCTTGATAAAAGTAGAGATTATTGATTAAATACTGCATATCAAAAAACGGCACAGCTTTGCCCAGTCGCTCTCAAGCGCCTTGTTCGCTACTTTATCATTGCAATCTCCGCCTTATCCAAGCAGGATCTCTTCGGCAATCTATTACAGCGTAAATCCTCACTTCATTTTCTTCGATACGGTAATAAATTGCGAAAGGGAATCTTTTTGAAAGAAGACGAAAATATTTACCAAAATGAAAACCCTCTTTCAAATCTTCTTTTGCTGATTCAAGGATTTTGATTTTCATTGAACCGAGGCCCATATATCTTTCTTAGCTTGATCCCAATCAACAAACTTGTCTTTGCCCTCTCTCAATTTTTGTTCTCTTTCTTTCAAAATATGTTCATGCCATGCGGGTGATGAGAAATCAGGCAAATTTCGACAAATGTCATCCCATAGGACTTCCATTGCCTTCAATTTATCTTCTGTTGTCATTTCTTCTAACTTAAAACTCATATATTACCTCACTTATTTCTTGTAGCGAACCTATAGTAGTCTGCCGAATACTCGTTTTATACGGCTGTTTGGTCGTATAAAACGATCTATTTGTGGATTAGACGTCTTTTTTGCTCGATAAATTTTGATTTTAGTATTATATTAGTGCATGAACAAATGAACATCGAATAAAAAAACACCTAATACCAAACATTCAACAGCTATTTCTGTTTCTCCATCTTTTCCCATTCAACATTCGATGTTCATTTTTTCAGCCCCAGCCTGGACGCACTATTATCCCATACCCCCGGGATTTTGGTGCCGCAGAACTTGCATTTATTGCCTGTTAGATTATATGTCGGCAAGAG
>JAIVWD010000324.1:0-3665 GCA_049190315.1 Deltaproteobacteria bacterium
TTGAGAATGAATTAAAAGACAGGAAAGTTGACTTTGTTGTTCATGAATGTCCACCTGCTCTTGCTGATTCTCATCTTGTAAAAATCGTGTTTACGAACCTGCTGTCCAACGCGTTGAAGTTTACCAGAATCCGCGAAAATGCGAAAATTGAAACAGGTTTTATGACTGAAGATGGCCATACGGTCTTTTTTATAAAAGACAATGGCGCAGGTTTTGATATGAAATATGCTGACAAACTGTTTATTGCGTTTCAGCGGCTCCATCGTGCGGAAGAATATGAAGGTTCAGGCATTGGTCTGGCAATTGTTCAACGTATAATTCACAGGCATGGCGGCCGGATCTGGGCGGAATCAAAGCTAAATGTGGAAACGACGTTTTATTTTACTCTATAGACTTTCACTGCGTTAATAGAAAATCCCATAAGTCAGCCGGAATGAAACTTCTTGTTATCACATCACTATTGCTTGTAATAATATCAGGCTGTACATTTCCTCCAAAACCCACGGAGCCTCCTGAAAAGCCGTTTGTCAGCGACGGCTGTTCCTGCTGGCCTGACTGGGACTATTATGATTGCTGTTATAGCCATGACAAAGATTACTGGTGGGGCGGAACACCTCAGGAGAGAAAAGAATCAGATCTAAGATTAATGAAATGCATATCTGAGAAGGAGCATACTATCCTGCCGATATTTATGTATATTGGAGTT
This sequence comes from Deltaproteobacteria bacterium, assembly GCA_049190315.1. Classification (GTDB taxonomy): domain Bacteria; phylum Desulfobacterota; class Desulfobacteria; order Desulfobacterales; family ETH-SRB1; genus B13-G4. The sequence continues at coordinate 707 of JAIVWD010000324.1, forward strand.
AGAATCAGCGGCCACGGCTGGTTGCCGACCCCGTTTCGCTGGGGCTTTGGCCGTCCATGGCCCGAAGGGTATTATTCCGAATTTCCCTCCCCTTAATCACCTACCACCCGTAGAACAGGTGGTTTGATGAAAACACCTCGAAGGGGTCTAAAAACATCGGGATTCCTGACGACGTAGCCGTCAGACTATGAACATCGAACGTCCAACGTCGAATTTTGGATGCCGATAGAAAAAATTTTAATTGAATATGCAGAATACTGTATTATAATATATATAAAAGACTCAAACTAGTTTCAATTCAGGAGAGATAAATGATTCATGTATTACTGGTAAGTTCTGATAAAGATTTTTTTATTGATTTAGCATCAAACATGGAAAAAAATGTCAATTTAAACATTTCCCGTGCAGACTCAGGCGGCAATGCTCTTTCCATGATTTCAGTTAATAACTTTGAACTGGTAGTTACTGATGAATCGCTTTCCGACATGACCGGTCTTAACTTCGTGGAAAAACTGGTTTTAACAAATCCGATGATCAATTGTGCCGCAGTAAGTTCTCTTTCATCCAAGGATTTTCATGCGGCAAGCGAAGGGCTTGGCATTCTTATGCAACTCCCGCCCAGGCCGGATAAAATTCATGCAGAGAATCTGTTGCAGCACCTTAATAAAATTTTAAATATTACAAGCTGATTAAATAGTTAGCTTTCGCTATTTTTTAGAGGTATAATTTAATTTATCAATTCTGTGAGCCAAAGTGCCTAAGATTTTAAGTGCCTAAAATGCCTAAAGTTAAGGAATGCGCCTTCGGCGCAGCTAATTTTAAGCCTGGCAAAAAAACAATCTAAGCTAACAAAATATGAAGTGTCTAAAGGAAGTTAAAATTTATGAATTAATGGAGCGAAGCGACACCTTAACTTTAGGCACTTTAATATACTTTAGCTCACTTTAGGCACTTATAACTTGATCGCAACATATAGTGTGTGTTTAATTCAATGAGCATAAGAAAAAACTATCGAAACGTAAGTAAATAAGGAGAACTTTTAATTATGGAAAACGGAAGAATAGCAGTTCCATCCAACGGACAGGGTGGTCTTGACGGAACCAGGGCAGGACATTTCGGTCATTGTGACGTGTTTACATTTGTTGATGTGGAAAATGGAGAAATAAAAAATGTTTCAACACAGCAGAACCAGGAACATGCCCAGGGCGGATGCATGGTTCCCGTCAACCTGCTGGCAGAACATAAAGTCAAGGCCCTCATAGTCGGAGGAATCGGCATGCGACCGCTTATGGGATTCAAGCAGGTGGGTATTGATGTCTATTATGATGCAGAACGGGCTGACATAAGGCCGGTAGTTGAAGATCTTATAGCAGACAAACTGCAAATTATTGCAAATGACCAGGTTTGCGGAGGCGGTGGAACGAATCCGGCTTAAAGGAAAAACAGAAAATGAAAATAGCTGTTACATCCAAAGGCAAAGATCTTGATTCACAGGTTGACCCTCGATTTGGAAGAGCTGCGTATATACTTATAGTTGATACAGACGGCTTTGAGTTTGAAGTTGTGGACAATTCAGAGAATGTAAACGCTCTTAAAGGCGCCGGAATTCAGGCTGCCGCCATGTTAAGCGACAAAGGCGCAGATGTTTTGCTTACAGGTTTCTGCGGACCCAATGCGTTTAAGACACTTGGGGTTGCAGGGGTTAAGGTGGCGAATGATGCCGGCGGCACGGTCAGAGATGCTGTAAATGCCTTTAATGAAGGGAAATTGCCCCTTACTGATGGAGCAAATGTTGAAGGGCAATGGTAAAACAGTCTCATGAAAATCACTATTATATACGACAATACCGCATGGGATAAAAATCTTACCCCGGACTGGGGATTTTCCTGCCTTGTTGAAGCATACGACCAAAAGATTCTCTTTGATACAGGCGCAAAAGGCAGTATTCTGCTTGATAACATGAAAAAACTCGATATTGATCCTTCTGAAATAGACATGGTTTTTATTTCGCACGATCACTGGGATCACACTGGAGGGCTTCCGGATTTTCTGAAAAAAAATCAGGTGAAAGTGTTTATTCCTGACTCATGCAAAACATATGGAAACACGATAGTAAGGGTGGATGATGGGCTTAAAATTTGTGAAAACATCTATTCCACAGGCGAACTTCAAAATATTGAGCATTCTCTAATTATAAAGGAAAGGGAGAGTGTAACCGTTATTGTGGGATGCTCTCATCCGGGAGTGCGGGAAATCATGAAGGCAGCGTCACAAGTCGGCAGGGTCAGCACGCTCATTGGAGGGCTTCACGGATTCAGTGATTTTGAGTTGATTAATGATCTGGAGAATATTTGTCCTACACATTGCACCCGGCACATTCAGAAAATGGAGACACTTTTCCCCGACAAATATATTAAAGGGGGCGCAGGAAAAGTAATTGGGTGCGGCTCTTATGAAACAAGTTAAAACAGCTGCAAATAGAGGGGTTCAGCATTATCAGCATTGGCTTTACGCTACTTTCTGGCAAGATAATCCAGTTGCTGAGGGATATCTCGGCTGATTGTTTAAAAATACTCATCACAAGGCTGCGTGATAAGGCAGATTTCGGTAGCATTGTTTTTTTACTGGACAGCAAGTCATATTTCCGTTATGGAAGGATAGCGGGAGGTAGATGACATGCAAATCATAAAGCGACAAATATTTTGTGGTCGAGAGTTTACCGGCGAAGAGATATTATTGATCCAGGAAATAGTTGGCACATGTGGCGGCATCAGCCGACGAGAGTTGGCGCACACAGTATGCGAATTGCTGGAATGGAAACGCCCCAATGACCGCCTGAAAGCCCGGGAATGCAGTGATTTTCTGGAGCTTTTGGAAGCCAAAAAAGTGCTGAAGCTTCCAGAGAAGAAACGAAAAGGTCAGGCCGGTTCCCAAAAAATTGTTCCTAAAAATCCGTGCA
>JAIVWD010000325.1:0-3598 GCA_049190315.1 Deltaproteobacteria bacterium
ATAAGAAGCTGGTAGCTGCAACATCGGCAGTATTAAGATATATACAACAAGAAGAAGAAATAATATATACGCAGCCATGTCCGGCAGCCGCTCACGCCCCTTCAGTTAAACTCAGGCTGTGGGGCCTGAGTGGCAGACAGGCACAAATGCAGATGCGCAACCTTATGCAGATGAAAGCCTTTCATGGATCAAAATTCATGTAACCGTTCACGGTTTACAGTTATCGGTTCACGGTTGAAAAAACTGTGAACTGTGAACCGACAACCGTGAACAGTTACAAATTCATGAAGTAGTCGAGTAGTCAAGTCGTCAACCACTCAACTATTTTCTAACTCAATCAATATCAAGAGGAGTTCTTTAAATATGAGCGATCATAATCAAGTAAAAATTACAAAAATGGATTTCAGCGGAGAGAGGCCAAAAGCGGAAAATCCTCTTAAGATACAGGATCTGACCTTTCGCGACGGCCAGCAGTCATTATTCGCCACCAGGGGACGAACCGAAGACATGATCCCTATTGCCGAAATGATGGACGAAGTCGGGTTCTGGGCTCTTGAAACCTGGGGTGGGGCAACATTTGATGCCATGCACAGATTTTTAAACGAAGACCCCTGGGAAAGGATAAGGACTTTAAAAAGATATATCAAAAAAACCCGCTTTTCCATGCTTCTTAGAGGACAGAATTTAGTTGGATACAGAAATTATGCAGATGATGTTGCCAAAGCCTTTGTTGAAAGAGCTGCTCATAACGGTATTGATATATTCAGGACATTTGACGCATTAAATGATTACCGGAATTTTGAAACAGTTTTCCCTGTTATCAAGGAATGCGGGAAACATTTTCAGGGCTGTATCTGCTATTCACTGACAGAAAGACGGATGGGCGGAGAGGTCTATAACCTCGAATATTACGTAAAAAAGGCAAAAGAGCTTGAAGCAATGGAGGCAAATAGTATCTGTATTAAGGATATGGCCGGCTTGATGGCCCCTTATGATGCTTATGTCCTTGTTAAAGCGCTTAAGGAAGCTGTATCTGTTCCTGTTCATCTTCACAGCCATTTTACTTCAGGTATGTCCTCTATGACTCATTTAAAAGCGGCAGAAGCTGGTGTGGACATTCTTGGCACATGCATGTCTCCTTATGGATTCCGCAGCTCACATCCCGCACTCGGGCCTCTTGTTATGACGCTTATGGGAACAAACAGAGATACCGGCTTTGATATCAAACTTCTATCATCCATTAATGAAGTCCTTGAAAAGGAAATTCTCCCCAAATACCGATATTTACTGGATGATACCAAAGTTTCAATTATTGATACAAATGTTCTTGTACATCAAATTCCGGGAGGCATGCTCTCTAATCTGGTAAACCAGTTAAGAGAAATGGATGCTCTCGACAAGCTGGATAAAGTATATGCGGAGCTCCCTAAAGTCAGAGAAGACCTTGGACAGGTTCCCCTTGTTACTCCCATGAGCCAGATTGTTGCCACACAGGCAATTAACAATATCCTGTTTGATGATGAAAAAGAGCGTTACAAAATGATAACAGCTCAAGTAAAAGACTTATGCTATGGTCTTTATGGAAAAACACCCGTACCAATTAACCCCAAAATTCAGAAAAAAGCTTTAAAAAACCATCCAAGGGGAGAAAAGCCTATTACCTGCAGGCCCGCAGAGGTTATAGAACCCGCACTTGATAAAGCCAAAGAAGATGTAAAGGGTCTGGCAGCAGATCTGGAAGATGTTCTTATTTATGCGCTTTACCCTGTTACCGGAAAAAGATTTCTTAAATGGAAATATGGCAAGGAAGAACCACCGGAGGAAGTAAGGCCGAGAACTATGGAAGATGTCAAGGCTGAACAGGAACTTATTAAAAAGGCCAGAGCAGGAAAGCTTGTTGAAAAGAAAGAAAAAGCGGCTCCGTCAAAAGGCAATAACTTAAGAAAATTTAATGTATTTGTAGATGATGAATACTTTGAAGTTGGAGTGGAAGAAGTAGGAGGTTCACCAATAGTAAGCTATGTTCAACAGGCACAAAGCCAGATACCTGCTCAACAACCTGTAACAGTTGCTCCATCGCCCCAGGTTTTACCCGCAGCTCCACAACCACAGGTTCCTGCTGCACCTGTAGAGCAGCCGGCAGTACCTGCAAAATCTACAACTACAGCATCCAAAAAGGCGGAAAGCGATACCGAAGGGACACCGCTTAAAGCTCCTATGCCAGGCATAATTGTAAGTTACAAAAAGCAGGTGGGCGATTCTGTAAATACTGGAGAGACAGTTGTAATTCTTGAAGCCATGAAAATGGAAAATGCCCTGCCGTCTCCTGCAGGCGGAACAATAAAATCCATCAATTTTGCCGGCGGTGATTCGGTCGCCAGAAATGACATCCTTTGTATTATTGCCTAAATTGAGCGATTTTTTATGAAGATCCATGAATATCAGGCAAAAGAATTATTCAAAAAATACAAGATTCCCATTCCTGATGGCGGCATTGCCCTTACCCCTGATGAAGCCAAAAAAAATGCCGATAAAATAGGCAGTTTCCCTGTTGTCATTAAAGGACAGATTCATGCAGGAGGACGGGGCAAAGGCGGAGGCATAAAGCTTGCAAAAACTGTGGAAGAAGTTGAGAGCCTAACAAAAAGAATTTTAGGCATGCTCTTAATCACTCACCAGACAGGACCCGAAGGTAAGCTGGTAAAAAAGGTGCTGGTTGAAAAGAGCCTGAAAATTGAAAAAGAGCTTTATCTGAGCATCATTTCGGACAGAGCAACCGCAAAGATAGTTATAATTGCAAGCAATGCCGGTGGAATGGATATTGAAGAAGTTGCTGCAAATCAACCTGAAAAAATTATAAAAATCCATATTGATCCCCTTTTAGGCATCCAGCCATTTCACTGCCGTCAGGCTGCCTTTGGCCTGAAACTCTCGCCCTCTTTGATTAGGCAGTTTACTTCGACATTAATAAATCTTTACAGGCTTTTTGTTGATTATGACTGCACGCTTGTGGAGATAAATCCCCTTGCAATAACAGCAGATGAAAATGTCATAGCAATAGATGCGAAAATCATTTTTGATGATAATGCCCTGTTCCGCCACAAGGACATACTCGAATACAGAGATCTTGATGAAGAAGACCCCTTTGAAGTTGAGGCATCCAGGTTCGATCTCAATTACATTAAACTGAGTGGAAATGTCGGGAATATGGTAAATGGCGCCGGTCTGGCTATGGCAACCATGGATTTAATTAAACTTTATGGCGCTGAACCCGCAAATTTTCTAGATATAGGCGGCACTGCTAATGCGGAAACGGTGGAAAACGGATTCCGGATTATACTTAGTGATAAAAATGTTAAAGCAATTCTTATAAACATTTTTGGCGGAATCCTTCGCTGTGATCTGCTGGCAAAAGGGGTTGTACAGGCTGCTGACAAGGCGAGGATAAAAATCCCTGTGGTAGTTCGCATGGAAGGAACAAATGTTGAAGAAGGCCGCAGGATCCTTTCTGAATCAGGCCTTAATTTTATTGTAGCTAATGACTTGAAAGATGCCGCTCAGAAGGTTACACGGCTTGTCAAGCATAACATAAGTGCCT
>JAIVWD010000326.1:0-3586 GCA_049190315.1 Deltaproteobacteria bacterium
ATAATATCTATCTTTGGGGGCAGTATATGTCCAAAATAGATCTGCTAATTTTAGAACATTTTCAGGAAGGATAGAAGAATGTAGATTCCGGCCTAAACCTGCCACCCATTCCGGTTCAAACCTGCCACTGATTCCGGCCTAAACCTGCCACCCATTCTGGAAATAACTTTACCACTTTTCAGGTCATTTCCAGAATACCAAAAGCAATTAATATTCATCCTTTTCCCTTTAAACTTAAATAATATCTCCTCTGAAACAATACTTCAAGAAAGGAGATATAAATGGCACGGAAAAGGATTAATATGAAAAAGATTCGAGAGATTATACGTTTCAAAGAAACCACCGACATGAGTGAAAGGAAGATAGCACGGGCACTTAAGATTTCCAGGCCTGTTGTTGCACAATACATCAAGGACTTTAAAGCAAGCGGCCTTGCGTATGAAGAGATCAAAAGCATGCCTGACAGCGAGTTCCTTGCGCTATTTGAAAAACAAAGGAACAAAAGATGCTCAAAACATGAGAAGCTCTCAAAGCTGTTTCCACATTTTGTGACAGAGCTTAAAAGGACCGGTGTAACCCTGATGACCTTGTGGAATGAGTATCAGAAGGAACATCCTGACTGTTACAGTTATTCACAGTTCTGTTATCATTTCCAGGTATGGCGGAATGCATCCAGGGTAACGATGCATATTGAACACAAGGCAGGTGACAAGATGTTTGTCGATTATGCCGGTGACAGGCTGGTTATTGCAGATCGTAAAACCGGAAAGGAGCAACCGGTAGAAGTCTTTGTAGCCATTCTGGGGGCCAGTCAGTTAACCTATGCAGAGGCATCATTCAGCCAGAAGTCGGAAGACTGGATTCGATCCAATGAACGCGCATTCATATATTGTGGTGGTGTCACCCAGGCCATTGTTCCTGACAATCTCAAATCCGGCGTAACATGCAGCAACAGGTATGAGCCGGGCATTAACGTTATGTTTGACGACTTTGCAGATCACTATCAAACGGTGATCCTTCCCGCACGTGTTCGTCGTCCTCAGGATAAAGCGCTTGTAGAAAATGCCGTAAATCTTGTCTACCAGAGGATATATGCGCCGCTGAGGAACAGAATGTTTTACTCTCTGGAGGAACTCAATGAGGCCATATGGGACCTTCTGGAACAGCATAACAACACACTGTTTCAGCGTTTGAAAACTTCCAGAAGAGAGCTCTTTGATAATATTGAAAAGTCGGTTCTCAAACCCCTGCCAAAGGAGCGGTATGCCATCAAACAGAGCAAGGAACTCACAGTACAGTTCAACTACCATGTCGAATTACGTGAAGACAGACATTATTACAGCGTGCCATGGCAGCTCAAGGGAAAACGGGTACGGGTCGTATACGATGACAGAAATGTAGCAATATATTGCGACAACGTACGGATCATTCAGTACAAAAGAGACCGCAGCCCCAACGGATATACCACACTGCATATCCATATGCCGCCACATCATCAATTTTATGCCCAGTGGAGTCCTGAACGTTTTATCAAATGGGCGCAATCTATCGGAGACGATGTTGCCGAGATGATACAGGTGGTTCTAAAAAGCAGAGAGCATCCGGAACAGGCATTCAAGACCTGCATGGGCATACTTAATCTTGTAAAAAAGCATGGGCCCGACAGGCTGAACAAGGCATGTGCCCGCGCACTTGGCTTCGGGTTTTATTCATATAAACGCATTAAAAACATCCTTGATAGAGGTCTGGAAGAAGAACCACTGTATGAATCAAGAGAACTGACGGTTTCTTCCCACGAAAACATCCGTGGAAGCAAATATTATCAATAAATGCGGCTACCAACGTAAGGCGGGATAGCCTGTAAATTCAATTTGATTGTGGAACAGCCATAGAGCCAAAATGGCAAAAAATGTCCCGCTTTAAGTTGGCAGCCGAGTTCACACTTCGTAACTTGTTGAAATTGCGTGATGAACCTCTGATTCTACCCTTAACACAAAAGGATTTAATAGAGCCTGGAGGATAAACAGATGGAAATTAGTGGGTTTGAGGTGTTCAAGGAAAAAGTGGAAAAAGGCATAGGAAGAACTATCAGCATAAGCGAACTTATGGTGGCTATAGATGATCCTGTGATCATTGATAGTGTTGTCCGGCGAATAGTCTCTATCAGTCGTAACATTGATAAACATTCCTGCTTTAATATAGATGGTTGGACAGTCAGACTAAGTTTAGATGGATATTATAGAATGTATAAAACATTAGATGGGAGGACAGAGAGTCTCTACCTCGGCAAAAGTCCGGATTTTAAAAAGGCCAGGCGCAAAATAGCGAGAAAGGAAAAAGAGCTTAATATCTTCTTTTAGGCAAAGTCATATACAAATCTATAGGGCATAGAAAAAGCATTGGTAAATCAACCCCGGAATTGTCTAATACGGAAAATTAGACAAAAGTACCCTAAATTTTAGCCATTCAAAAAAGATTTGAAAAAACAATAACATAGCTCGTTAGCAAGAAGAAGAACGGCAGCAATAAAGCTGAGCATAGCAGAATTGTATATAACCAATTAAACCGGATGGAGGCAAGATGGCCTCCATCTATCACTAATTTTAACTCAGGGTGGTCAATTTTCAGTTGTCATTTCTATCTGGTCAAATAATGTTGACGCAACAAAAAAGGAAAGAAGGAGTATCCAATGAATAACAATCAGGCTACCATGCAGAAACTTGAACAGATGAAGTTTTATGGTATGGCAAGAGCATTTACAAACACCATGGAGACAGGTGTCAAAAACCAGTTTACAGCCGATGAACTCGTCTCACATCTCGTAGATGCAGAGTGGGATGACCGGCACAATCGCAAACTCACACGACTTTTAAAAGGTGCAAGATTCCGTTACAAGGCATCTTTTGAAGAGATTGATTTTACTTTGAACAGGAATATTGATAAAAACCAGATGCTCCGGCTTTCTAACTGCCAGTGGGTAGAATCCCATCAGGACTGTATTCTGACAGGCCCAACAGGAGCGGGAAAGAGTTTTATTGCTTCAGCTCTGGGCCATCAGGCCTGCATGTACGGATTCAAGGCGGGGTACTATCCCTGTTCAAAGCTGTTTGCCCATTTAAAATTATCCAGAGCAGATGGTAGTTACCTCAAAGAGCTTACTAAAATACAAAAACTGGATGTTATCATCCTGGATGATTTTGGTCTTGAACCTCTTGATGCGCTGAGTCGTCTTACTTTACTGGAAATTCTTGAGGATCGACACGGACGAAAATCATCGGTTTTTGTATCTCAACTGCCCGCAACTAACTGGCATGAAGTCATAGGCGATCCTACCATAGCAGATGCTATTTGTGATCGTATTATTCATAATGCTCATAGAATAGAATTGAAAGGAGATTCTGTAAGAAAAATTTACGCAAATAATTGACGCAAACCTGCCACTTTGGTATTGCTGTCAATAAGGGAATTGGATGAAGGTGTAAGTGGTAAAGTTATTTCCGGAATAGGTGGCAGTTTTCGCCGGAATCCGCAAAAAGACAGATCAGTGTCAAAATCTTGAATTGTGAATAGTATAATCTCTTATTCA
>JAIVWD010000327.1:0-3534 GCA_049190315.1 Deltaproteobacteria bacterium
AAAAGAATTTCAAGGCCCTTGATGAGACTGCACACTCCCTGAAGGGATCTTCGGGCAACCTGGGGCTGACCCGCGTATATGAGCTTTCCTGGGAAATCGAGAAGATGGGTAAGGCAAAAAACATGGACGGAGCGAATAAGAGCTTTGAACAGCTTGAAGAGGAGTTTGAAAGGTTTAAGAATTTTGTCTCAAAACCCGGGTGGGAGGAAAAATGAAAGCACTCGTTGTAGAAGACGATCTGAGTACACGCCTGCTCATAAAAAAGATAGTGGAAAACGAGGGGTACGAAGTCCTGGAGGCAGAGGACGGCCACGAGGGGTGGAGTATATTTCAAAAAGAAAAGGACAATATCTACATTGCTCTTCTTGACTGGATGATGCCGAAGATAGACGGCATTGAACTCTGCCGGCGGATAAGAAAGACCTCTGTCATGCATTACATCTATATCATGTTTCTGACATCAAAGCGGGATATAAAAGACATTGTTGAGGGGCTTGAATCAGGCGGCGACGATTACATGACAAAACCCTTTATCAGGGAAGAGCTTGTCTCCCGCATCAGGGTGGGCGGAAGAATTGCAGTCCTTCAACGCAAGCTGAACGAGGCAAACAGGAAGCTGCATGCCCTGGCCATTACGGATCCTCTTACCGGACTTCTGAACAGAAGAGAACTTTTCAGACGTCTTGAAAATGAAATATACCGCGCGTCCCGTGAAAGAAACCACTACTCCCTGATCATAATAGACATTGACTACTTTAAAAGGGTAAACGACACTCTCGGGCACACTGCAGGGGACAGAGTACTGTTAGAAATCGCGGACAGGATAAGCGAGAAACTGAGGCCATATGATATCATCGGCAGATACGGCGGAGAGGAATTTCTCATCGGAGTGCCGGTGGCAGAGGCCGAATCCAGAAAAGAAATTGCGGAGAGAATCCGCGCCTCAATCTCCAGCAAGCCCTTTCAAATAGGCGACAACAAGCTGGATATAACCATAAGCCTCGGCATAACAAGCGCCATTCCGGAAGGGGAAAAAAAGGATATGATTCATCTTCTGGAAAACATGATAGAAAGGGCGGACAGCGCCCTTTACAAGGCCAAGGATGCGGGAAGAAACAGGGTAATAGTATATGAAGAATAACCGGATAAAGCCTTTGATTATGTGTATTGACGACGATGAGATAACGCTGAAGCTTCTGGATCGGCTGATCATAAACACAGGCTGTGATGTAATAACCGCAGGAAGCGGCAGGGATGCCATTGAGAAGGTCAAAAAGACAAGGCCGGATATCATCCTGTTAGACATTATGATGCCGGAAATGGACGGGTATCAGGTCTGTTCGAAACTGCAGGAAAATGATGAAACTTCTTATATACCTGTAATATTTGTCACAGCCCTTGGAAAAGAACAGGACAAAGCCAGGGCATTTTCCGTTGGCGCAACAGACTACCTCGTGAAACCAATCAAAAAAGATGACTTCCTGCAAAAAATCCACAAACATATAAAAACAGATACACAATGGAAAGAACTGCGGAAAAATGACAGGGGATGGCGCGAAAAGCTGCTGCCGTCTGAATTTCTTCAATTCAAGGAATTTCTCTTTACTCAAATAGCCTTAGAACCTGAAAAATGGTATAAATTTTCAAGCATTCCTCCACAAAAGATCTATTTGATATCCAAAGCCGTGGAAATCAGCAAGAGCAAAATAGCTCAACTTATAGCAAAGTTTCTAAAGGTTCCCTATCTTTCCAAGATCAATACTGATCATATCCGGCTGGGAGTGCTTCCAGCGACATATTGCAGGTCAAACCATGTTGTGCCTGTGAGCAATGCATCCGGAAAAGAGGGCTTTGTGCTCAGCAACCCTTTTGATTGGGATCTCATGGACAATTTGATGAGATTGTCGGGTATCGACAAGAAATTCGAACTCATGATAACGCAACCAGGCAATATTGATTCGTTGTTCAAACATGGTGAACCAGTGGAGTCCAAAACGATTTTTCCGATAAAAGAGAAAAGGAAAGCTGCAGGACTTGTTTTAAAATCGGAGACCAAAAAAAAATCGGTTATCCATATTTCCAATATCCTTCTTGACAGGGCAGTAAAAGAAAGAGCCAGTGATATCCATATAGAACCCAAGGAGGTTGACACTGTGGTTCGGTTCCGGGTTGATGGGGATTTAAAAGACATTGTCACTATAAAGAAGAACACAGGAATTAAACTCATATCTCGCTACAAGGTAATCGGAGGTCTTGATATAGCGGAAAGAAAGAAGCCCCAGGACGGAACATTTGCGGTAATCATAGATGAAAGAACTTTCAACTTCAGAATATCCACCACTTCCACTCCTGACGGGGAAAGTCTTGTTATGCGAATGCTCGAGCCATACGCCAAGCCAAAAGACTTAACCGAACTTGGCATGACAGAGAAACAGGTTAATACCTTGATCGCCTGCGCCAACCGAAAAGCAGGGCTGATTCTTATAGTGGGCGGCACAGGGTCAGGAAAGACCACAACAATTTACAGTCTCTTAAGCAAGATAGATATCCAGATCCGGAGCCTCATGTCTATTGAAGATCCTGTGGAATACCGCATACCCCTGGCCAATCAACAACAGGTAAATGAAAAAGCGGGCGTTACATTTGATGCTCTTTTAAAGGCATCGGTCAGGCAGGATCCTGACATACTCTACATGGGAGAAGTAAGGGATAACTATTCTGCAAAAATGGGTATTGACTTTGCAAGCACGGGACATCTGACCATTACGAGTCTGCATACATCAAATGCCACCACCGCTATTTTCCGTCTTGAAAGGTTAGGAATTGACCGGAGGATAATGGCAGATACCATTCTTGCTGTTGTTGCCCAGACATTGCTAAAGAAGCTCTGCCGGCATTGCAAAGAGATAGTTCCGATTTCACAGAAAGAGGTGGAAATGCTGTCGCCGTTTACAGACAATATCCCATCTATGGTCGCACATCCTGTTGGTTGCCCAAAATGCAATAACACAGGCTATTATGGACGTGAAGGGTTGTATGAAATTCTCTCCTTTGACCCGCAAATTTCTGAAATGGTTCGCGCGTGTATTTCTATTGCAGAGATAAGAGCTTTTATACACTCAAGAGGAGACCACCTGATAACCAATCATGCGCTTGAAAAGATGAGAGATCATTTTTTTTCTCCAAAAGATATTTACGATAAGCTTCTGATAGAAGAGATAGATTTTAGAAAGCTGCCTTTGAAAAAGATTGCACCGCCTGAAACTGTTATTCCGGAAGCTGCTTCAGCAAAAGCAAAAAAAGAATCACCGTTAATCCTAATTGTTGAGGATGACAATCTGACGCAAAAGATTGTTGCCCATTTACTTGAAAGCCGCGGTTACAGGGTTACAATTGCAGGGGACGGCATAGAAGCTCTTCTTTGTTTTGGCAAGGAAGAGTTTGATCTTATACTCTCTGATATAAATATGCCTAACCTGGATGGGTTTAAATTGCTTGAGATGATGGGTCAAAAAGGAATTAAAGCGCCTGTGA
>JAIVWD010000328.1:0-3500 GCA_049190315.1 Deltaproteobacteria bacterium
GTAGGCTTTTAAAACTTTAATATAGGTCTGTAAATCCGGGATGTTTTTATATCTCGACTTAACTATTTCTCCTTCCGTTAGGTTTATTTGCATAGCCTTCGCAATTTCAATAGCGATTTCATCCTGCAATTTGAAGATGTCTTTCAATTGTCTATCGTAGCGCTCAGACCACATATGGTGTCCGGATTTTGTATCTATTAGTTGAACCGTAATTCGAATCCGGTCATCAGACTTTTGAATGCTGCCCTCTATCACATATTGTGCACCTAACTCATGCCCCACTTGCTGAACATTTATTGACTTGCCCTTATAGGCAAATGTCGAGTTGCGGGCAATCACCAATAACCTGGGGATGTGGGAAAGGACCGCTATAATATTTTCTGTTACTCCGTCACAGAGATACTCCTGATCGGGGTCTTTGCTCATATTGACAAAGGGGAGTACTGCAATGGAGGGGCCTTTGGATAAATTGAATGCTATTTTGCTTCCAGAGTCAATTTCGATGGGAGCGGGAAGGTAGAAATATTTCCAGTATAAACCAACAAATATAATTAATAATATGAATATGGTGGAAGCAGCTGCCCAAAGCCACTTATTTCTCATAATTTTTTTTGCCTTGATTACCCTATGAGCAGCTGCCCCCGGAAAAGACAGTACCCGGTAGACATGTATTGGTGTGCTGATGTTTTTGACCTGATGTTTTCCGAGATTTTCGTATTCCAACCCCAGCTTATTCGAAACCTGATCGTATGCTGTGCCGGAGATACATATCCCTCCGGCTTGAGACATACCCTCTACTCGGGCAGCTATGTTGACGCCATCTCCGTAGATTCGTTCCTCCTCCTGAACCACATCTCCAACATTGACACCGATACGAAATTCCATCTTGCGGTTATATGGTAGACCGGCATTGCGCTCAGCAAGCTCCCGCTGAATCTCCACAGCACAGTTTACCGCATCTACGGCACTGGTAAATTCAGAAAGAATGTTGTCACCCGGGGAATCCACGACCCGGCCTCGGTATTGCTGGACAAGTTTTGCTATGGCGTTTCGGTAGGTCGTCAGCGTCCGAATTGTAGCCTCCTCGTCTTCACCCATGAGACGGCTGTAACCTTCGACATCAGCACTGAGAATAGCGGTGAGCTTGCGTTTAAAACCTTCTTGAGGCATAGAAAATCCCCTTTTTTAAGGTTTCATATCGAAAATGTGTGCAATTCTGGTGTGTTGTTAATATTATTAACTCAAGTTTCGCACCCCTTAAACGGTGCAAGCTCTGTTAAACTCTCGGTTAAAGCGTCCAAATAATGCTGAAAATCTTCATTTATTTTGAAAAGATCAAAAATTGTTGAAAATGAAACGAGAAAAAGCCCCCGGAAGAAATCCCACAGCCGGTGGGCATAGGTAGTAACCGCTGAGGCATCAGCGATTTGCTCGAATAATTCACCTAATGTTCCATAGTTTTCTACTTTGTTTAAGTAATTGAGAAGGTTGTATCTTAAAAACGATACGGTGGTGGCAAATACTTGCGCATTGAAGTCATTGCTTTGATCTTTACCGAGTCCGAGCTGCTGTTTACACTCTTTGAAGCATACTTCTATCGGCCAGCGTTTGGTATATTTCTTTATAATCGTTGAGGCATGCAACCCAATGTCGGTACTGAGAAAGGCGACCCATTTTGGCTCTTTTTTCTTTTTGCTGCCTTTGGGCTTATCAATTTCCGGTTCACAATAGCCCCTGGAAAATATGATCACAGCTGTCTGATCAGATTGTGGCAGTTTGACGCTAACGCGTTTTAATAGTAGGCCGGTTCTCTTATCTTTTTTCAGCTGAGACTTAACTTTTTTGTAAAGTGCCGAAAGTTTGTAATTTTTGCCCTTGTATTCGTATTGAACATTGCTGTCTTTGAGTCGGCAAATGACGTGAATGCTCTTTTTTATTTTGCAAATGGCATTGATCAGTTTGGGCCAAGCATACCAACTATCAAACAGTACATAACCGGGTACAATGCCGCTATTGACTGCCGATTGAATCATCATTAACGAAAGTTGCAGTTTGGTGTAATGCTTGGCTTCAAAGCTTCTTTTGCCGCTGCTTTTTCTGGGGTCGCCGATATTTTCTTCAGGGCTTTTGCTGTGCCGCTTTTTGCCGAAGCAGTAAGCAAAATCCAGGGGGTAAAATCCTTGGGCGGTGAAAAGCCCAAGGGTTACGATGCAAAAACCCAATACCGACCGGCCCAGGTTGTGGTCGTGTATGAAAGAGACATTTTCAATCTTTTTGCCCAACTTGGCCAAAATGGTATCATCGATCACAAAATAGATATCTTGCTGCTGGACCTTAGAAAGTTCAATGGCTTTAAATATTTGGCGATTGGTTTTATACATAAACGTTCGCCAGCGATAGTTCGCATTTTGTTTGAATCGATACAGGCTATCCTTTTGAGCCGCAGACCACTGCAGCCAATGCTTTTGGCAAAAGCTATGAACGGTTTTCACCTTTAACAACGGTAAGATAACCAATATGAACAAAAGGTGACCGGCGTGATAGCCGTCCTTTTTGACAATATTGGCTTTGCATAACCAAGTTTTGAATTTTAATGCCGAAAAGGCGCCATCAATTTTAGATTCGAAATTATGAAGACCATTGCTCAGATAATTTTCAATTTCTCCTTTAAACTTTTTGCAGTTTGTGGTACTCATCATCTCGGGCTCCTTTTTATGAAATGTAACGTTATATTCGATAGTTACATATATCATAATTAGGAGCCCTTTACTACTTTAAAGAAGTAATTATTGAAGATAATTATTGGTCGCAAACCCTTATTAAGGGGTGCGAAACTTGAGTAATTAATTAAATTTATTGTATATTTGTTTAGGCAATATAATAAATTTTGGCTTCCATCTTGTTCACCTTTTAGCTGTTCATAGAATCGCCATGTGCACGCGCTATATCACCATGCTCAAATCACGCAACGATCTCTCGCTAACGGTAACCGGTAACCGGTACACTGATTCGTATTGTAACTCTATTTTAGGTATTCATTCACCAGGGTGTATTCAAAATCTTCTATCACTTGATCGGTATTGTATTTTTCCAAATAGGTTTTTCCCAATACCGGACCACTGACGGGTTCCACGCGGTAAAGCTTCAAATGATTGCCATGATCCTTTCGCATTTGCCCAAGATCAGATAACGCCTCCGCCGGATCGTCATAACCCAAAGGATCATCGGGGGATGCCACCATAAAGCCAAGCCGGTGAAAAGGATTGCCGATAATGTAAATGGGTTTATGTTGATTGTCCAAAATTGCGATATCTTCAACGTTTTGCTCGATGTATTGATCATTTTCATCCAGAAAAACCTTCGCATTGGCAATCATTCCATCCGGGCCGAAAACAGCGGCGTCATTATGCTCCGGGTCCATGGCCTTCACATATTCAGAAAGGGCCTGGATGGCCATTAATTCTTCATGATAAAAGGTAACTTCATCAATAATTCCCCTT
>JAIVWD010000329.1:0-3498 GCA_049190315.1 Deltaproteobacteria bacterium
ATTTCATTAATAGTTTCCTCAAATTCAGGACCAAGCGGGTCATCAAATTCATCGGCCGCCATCTTCATGCTGCTTGGAAAAGCATGGCCTGCTTTTAATGAACGGGCAATCAACTCCAAACCTTCGGGTAATTGTCTTTGAAATTTCGCCATTCTTTTCTTTTTTTTCAAGCAAAGATAAAAAAAGGGGGTTCCAGCTAATAACAATGTTATTATGACAACAAAGACTTTATTGCGTGTTATTAAAGAACTAACACAACAACTTGTTATCGCAAGAAAAATTGTAAGCAATATAAAAAAGCCAAGAGGATAATCTACATTAGCCTGTTGTAATAACCGGTTAAAATATTGGCGACCTGGAATGCGCAAAAGGATTTTATTCAGAAGGGGAACATCGCTTAGTACTTTTTTTTGCAGGATATCAGGAAGTTCGTTTTTGCTTTCTTTGTATGAAAATGTTTTCAGCCTTTTCCGGATCTTTTTGCGATCCGGGTCGCGTATGGTTTTGTAGGCATAGAAAAGCATTTCTATGACAAAGATTGACACAGCAAATATAATTATGCCAATAAGGATTTTCATTCTTTAACTCCATTCAAACTCAAACTGCTATGATTGTCGCCGAGCTAAAGAGATCATGGGGGACCTCTATTCCGGCTATATTAAACTTATCGATAAATTTAGGCCGAATACCGTTAAATCTAAATTCTCCTTTTATTTTACCATTCTCATCTATACTTTTTTGCTGGAATGAAAAGATCTCTTGCGTGGTAATTATATTTCCCTCCATTCCAGTGATTTCCTCCAGAGTGACCAGCTTTCTCGTTCCATCGGTCAAGCGGGATACTTGAAAGACAACATCAATAGCAGAGCTGACATATCTCCTTAGAAACTCACTGGGAAGATCAAAGTTTGCCATAGCCACCATAGTTTCGAGCCGCATCAGGGCATCACGGGAAGAGTTTGCATGGATAGTTGTTAAAGACCCTTCATGTCCGGTGTTCATGGCTTGAAGCATGTCAAACGCCTCTTTCCCGCGGACCTCCCCCACAATAATGCGGTCGGGACGCATCCTTAAGCTGTTTTTTACAAGGTCTCTCTGTGTAACCTCACCCTTTCCCTCTATGTTCGGAGGCCTGGTTTCCATCCGTACCAGGTGTTCCTGCTTTATTTGTAATTCAGCAGCATCTTCAATAACAACAATCCTTTCATCCTCGGGGATAAACCGCGAAAGAACATTCAGCAGTGTGGTTTTACCGCTGCCTGTACCTCCCGAAATCAAGACGTTCAGCTTTGCCTTGACAATTCCTTTCAGTATCTCAGCGATTTCCGTGGGAAATGTTTTTAGTATTATCAGATCGTTTAACTCCAGGGGAGTTACGGAAAAACGCCTGATGGAGACAATGGGCCCGTCTACGGCCAGAGGAGGTATGATCGCATTAACTCTTGAACCATCCAGGAGTCTGGCATCTACCATAGGAGAAGATTCATCAATGCGACGTCCCACAGCAGATACAATTTTATCAATGATTCTCATCAAGTGAGCATCATCCTTAAACCTTACATTGGTACGTTCCAGCTTGCCCAGTTTTTCCACATAGACATGTTTGTATGTATTAATTAGAATATCGGTAACCGCAGGATCTTTAAGCAAAGATTCAATGGGACCAAGTCCCATAACTTCATCCTGGATTTCCGTAAAGAGCTGCTCTCTTTCGAGTGAATTAAGCGGCACGGCAAAGTTTTCTTCACTCAGTATTCTTTGTACAAGCGTGCTGATCTGAGACTTGAGAGCATCAGCATCAAGACTTTCAATAAGAGAAAGATCAACAATATCTAATAAACGATCGTGAATTCTGGTCTTTAACTCGAAATATTCGTCGGGCACATAATCCTTTATACTCTTTGTCGATATGTCATCCAGGTTTATTTTCATCTTTGATTGTCCCCTGTTTAATGCCGTGTTAATGCTTAGTCAGTATCTGCCACCATTTTTTTTGATGGTCCTCTTTTTCTACAAAGGTATCGGCCAGATCATTCAGGCTTCTGGTTATCTGCGCCCTGGGTGCAGCCATATATAGAGGCGTTCCGTTATTTATAGCGGACACTGTAGTGCTGTAATCATTCGGTATTGTCCAGAATGTCTTTTTATGAAGGCTCTCTTCAGCGTCGTCCAGAGGAATATCCGATTTGCTTAAATAACGATTAATCACAATTTTGACCCGTTCTTCAGGAAAAGTTTTCAACTCACTAATTGATTGCAAAATCTTATTGGCATTGGAAATGCAAGGAAGACTCAGAAGAGATATGAGTAAAATATTATCCGACAGTTCCATAATTTTCAGGGAAATTTCATCTACAAATTGCCCCGCGTCAATTATCACAAAGTCAAAAAGTTTTTGCATGAAACCTATAAGATGGCTCATCATATCCGGGATAGCGGATCTGGAATCACTTAAAGTGGCCGGAGACGGGAGCACATGAACTCCGGAAGAATGCTTGGCAAGGATGTTCATTAAAAATGTAGAATCCAGCCGGGAAATATTTTTGACTATTTCGCCCCAATGGTAGCCAGGATCGAGCTCCAAAAAGAGCGGTATTTCTCCGAACATCATATTCATATCTATCAGAGCTACTGATTTAACGCTTTCTTTTTGAGCCAGGTTGACTGCCAGATTTACGGCAACCGTAGTTGCCCCTACTCCTCCTTTACTGCCGAAAATAGTTATAATTTTCCCTAATTGAGGGGACTTTTTACGGTTGATTTTTTCCCATTTTTCCTTAAATTTTTCCAGAGCCTGCTGCACTTCTTCTTCTTTAAGAGGAAGAAGGAAAAATTCCTTTGCACCGATTTTTATAGCCTGCATCAGCACCGCGGGATCGGAATCCTTCGAGATCAGAAAAACCTCGGCTACCTCATCAGAATTTAAAAGAGACTGGATGTGTTGAAATTCATTATCAATATCATCCCCCATCTCAAAGATCAAAAGGCTATCCTGATGAGTGTCATTTGGCACTTGAACCTTCATTCCTTTAATAGAACGAATGATCCCCTCCAGCTTTCTTCTCAGATCTGCTTTTTTTGTCTCTATTTTGATCCAGATGGTAGTATCAGCCATGGAAACCTTTTTAAAACGGTTTACGGTTGTCGGTTTACGGTTGTCGGTTCAATGAACTATGCAACGATTGAAAACGTAAACGGTTATCCTACTTGCTTTGAATAGTGCTATCACCCAATTTGTTCGATGTTTGTTTTTCGGCGTATCCCCTGTATTTTCCAATATTTGCCTCGGTCACCTGCTCGTCTGGTCCGTTTATGATCTGATTAGACTTTGCCAATTCAAAAGACTTTCCCCAATTTTTATCCAGCATCGACTCCTTTACTCCGCAGCCTGAAGAAATCAATAGCGTCGCTATCAATCCGATTAATATAAGACATCTGGTTAACATTGTATCCTCCTTGATTCTCTGAATCTCTGGTCCCCGATCCCCGGCCCCTGAT
>JAIVWD010000330.1:0-3476 GCA_049190315.1 Deltaproteobacteria bacterium
TGATAAAAAAAGATATTGTCGGTTGAGACGCTTGATGACATAGACGATGAAGAGGCTTTCTGGCTTTCCAAAAATGTACAGGAACGATTAGCAGCTATAGAGTTGAATCGAAGGATGGCATATGGACAAGATAGAGTTACATCCAGACTTCAAAGATTTCTTGGGTCAGGAAAAGGGGTCTGCCTTTGACCCTTATTAATTTTGAGCAAGGGTCAACCGTAAACTTGACCACATTTTTCCGAGGCCAATAAGATTAAGATGACATTAATACCGATAGAACATTGGATAGTGAAAAACCAACCGGAACAAGAAAATGAATATTACACTGGTTGGTGGGATTCTATGGAATTTGTTCGAAGGTTGAGTGAGGATTTCTCAAGTTTTCATTTCGAAGTTATAGATACTTTTGTCATGGATACTCCACCTCCAACAGTTCACTTAAAGATGCCTGTATTGAGAGGAAAATCGGATTATTTTGATGTGATATTTAAAGAGAGTTGGGTTGTAGAGCCAGATTGGACGGTAAGTGTAGAAAGAAAAGAAAGAGGGCAAATAGAATTATATGGATTTATCGAGAATATTGATGAAAATAGTAGGTGGTTATTGAAAGGAATGAACAAGGAGTACTTGTATGGATCATATGAAGATGATTTGCTAAAGTTTTCAGGAAGTGTAAGGAATAAGTATTTGTTGTATGGGCTATTTCAAATATTGGAAAGTTATGGAAAGAATAATGCCTAACAGCTTCAACACGGACTGGCTTTTACGCTACGCTGCAAAGCCAGCCGGTTAAGCTGGACGCAGAAAAAGAGAAATGATTAGGTACAAAAAGATCGCGAAAACTGTTGAGGAGCCTGATGTTGTCAAGTGTGACGTCTGCGGGAAAGAGTATCCCGCAACTGATCTCGAAACCCAAGAGTTCCAGCACATCCAGTTCACAGGTGGCTACACCTCAGTGTTTGGAGACGGAACGGAGGTGGAGTGCGACATCTGTCAACATTGCCTGCAGAAACTGATCGGAAAATGTTGCAGGCAGAAGCCGGCAACATAACAATTGCCTGCAACGTATTTGCTGAAAGCCGCGGCTTTCAGCAAAACGCTGAGGCACACGTTCGCTGGTGAATAAAAAATATCATGAGAAGAAATAATTATGGATTATGACAAAGATAAAGTTGATGAAATTACTTTGGCATTGCTCTATTTGGTTACTTGGGAAAGGCAGGAGGGGTTAGGATCAAGAGCATGGAAAGGCTTTGATTGGGATACAATGAATCGGCTGCATAAAAAAGGATTCATTTCAGATCCAAAAGGGAAGGCAAAATCTGTTGTTTTAAGTGAAGAAAGTTACAAAAAATCTAAAGAGTTGTTTCAAAAGCATTTTGGTAAAAAATAAATCGCTTTCAGCGGACAAGGCGCTACCTTTGCGTTCGCATTCAAATAAAAGAGATTAGATATGCTCAATCGATCAATCATAATCATCAAAGCAAAGGAACCATTTCTTAGTTGGTTGTCCTCTCTTCCCGAACCAGAAAACAATATTACCCTTGATGAAATTAATTTTGACAACTCGGTTTATCTTTTGCCCGAATATGAAATGGATGATGAAAGGGAAGACATTCTTGCAGACTACTATGATATAATTTTTGAGGATCAACTTGCAGGTTGGTGGACTGATTCGGCTATTTGGCCAAAAACAAGAGATCTTTCAACCTTCAAAGAATGGTTTAATATTGAATTTCACTCGCTGATATTAGATCTTGTAGATCTACCACTGGAATATGAATAAAGCGGATGCGAACAAGCCGCGACGGATAAACCGCGCCTCAGGCCGGCGTTTGCTACTATATATTAAAACTCACTGAATGGCAGAACAATTCACTGCCTTTTGCGTTGGGGTGATCCAAAAACGAAATGCCATCTTCATCAAAACAAGGAAAACCATATGAATAATAATTCTACGCAAATTCAGTGTAATTCTTGTGGGACTGTAGTGCAAACCTATGATGGTGTCTATCTTTCTGATGAACGTACAAACCATTTTCTCTGCTCAAAGTGCTATAACGAGTCTGTTTCTGAAATAATGGGATTAAATTTTGATCATTTGTCATTTCATCCGATTACTTTGGCGGATAAGGAGAATGATAATCATACTTTCCACTTTCAAACCCGTCTTATCGGAAACAATGTGCTTATTCAGGCTTTAGAGATTAAGGATGGCGAACCCAAAGGTTATGAATTCTCCGTACATGGGGGTGCGGAAGACGATCTGTTTTATTTATTCAGAAAGCTTATTGAACGTGTTCGCCGTGGACTGGAACAAAGGCATATTGAACCCAGTGATCTAACCCCATACAGAATTACGGGTGAAGATATTGTGCGCGGCCATATAACGTGGGATGATGACACAGGCGGTGAAGTCCCTTGTCTTGTCATTGACGGCAAAGAACTTTCATGGCATGAGTTTGGTAGAATGCTAATGAGTTATGAAGGCTTTCATTTCAAACTTCAAATATTTGAAGGTAGTGAAGAAAAGTAGGTGCTCATGATTGTTGGCCATTGAAAAGGGGATTCAACAACAAGCATATAGGTGAGGATGAAATTCCATACATTTTTACTACACCGAAAGCATTGCTTGAAGATTTCTGGAACGATGTGGACAACTGGAGGGTTTTAACATGCGTACCGTAATATTGGGAATTTCTTCCCGTGAGAAAATCAACAAACGGGTACTTGGAGCTTTAGAGGGAAAACCGCAAGGAACATTCATCAGCTTCGAGTCGCCTACGCTCCTTTTTAAGGTGCTCTCGGGCAATCGATGGGAGCTGCTCAAAGTTATGACAGATGCAGGGCCAATATCAATGCGTGAAGCAGCGCGTCGTTTGGGCAGAGACGTAAAAGCAGTGCATCGTGATGTGCACATGCTTTTGAATGTTGGAATATTGCAAAAGACCGATAAGGGTCAAATCGAATTCCCCTTTGAAGCAGTGCATGTTGATTTCATGCTGAAAGCGGCTTGATATTCTTGGGCTATCAATAGAGGGATCGGTGGGTAACGATTCGGATTTTACCCCACGGGCTATACTGTTGAGTGTATTGAATTTTACACTTTTATAATGTCAAGCATTGAAAAATAAAAAATTACCTCTCATCCACGACATGACAAGGACGCTCAAGGCTATAAGAAGGAAACATATCTGATATGCCCTTGCTGCCGGCCGTTTCACAAGAATACCATAAAAAGCCCCCAGGATAAGCCCTGCCATAAAGCCAAAGAGGTGAGCCGTCAAATCAGTATGTTCTCCTGAACCAAGAATACTAAGGAGGGCCAGCCCCGCACCCAGGGGGAGCCATGCCTTCATTCGCCGGCCAGGCAGCCTGAACTTCTTGAAAAACTGGTGCGCAGCCAGGATGCCGACTGCTCCAAAGACAGCGGTAGAGGCCCCGATCGAAAGATGACCTGTCTTGTACAAGACAGC
>JAIVWD010000331.1:0-3385 GCA_049190315.1 Deltaproteobacteria bacterium
ACAAAAAGAGACTCATCGCTTCGCTAAAAAAATTCGACAACGAGCAACGAAAACAATGAACGGCAACCAATATCATATAATTTCCGGTAAAATATATGGGAAACGTTTGGACTCACGTATCCTTGAAGAACAAATCCAGAAAGCTGTTGCAGATGGCCATAGATATCTGGAGATAAAAGCCTTTGGCCAGCATGGAATTGGCGGACGTCTGTGGAAAGCAGGTAACGAAAAAGTCCATATCAGGATAATTGGACATCCAGGGCAGCGTGTTGGATCACTGGGATTTCCAAATACATTTATCGAAATCATGGGGCCTGCATCTGATGATGTTGGATGGCTGAATGCCGGCACTCATATAACTGTTCACGGAAATGCTTCAAACGGAATAGCAAACGGCATGGCTCAGGGTAAAATTTACATTGCCGGTAATATTGGCTCCCGCGGCATGACCATGACAAAACACAACCCTCGTTTTGATCCCCCTGAATTGTGGATTCTTGGCTCTGCAGGTGATTATTTCGGTGAATTCATGGCAGGAGGAATTGCCGTTATCTGCGGATTTGAGTCCCAGTCACCCGATAATATTCTGGGGTTTCGGCCATTTGTGGGTATGGTAAGCGGGAAGGCTTTTTTTCGCGGTTCACACAAGGGCTTCAGTCAGTTGGACGCTAAAATTGTGCCGATTACAGATGAAGACTGGGACTGGCTTACTAAAAATCTGAAAATCTTTCTTAAAAACATCGGCAGGCCGGAACTTTTTGAAACTCTCTCTGATAAAAATGAGTGGCAGCTTTTAACCGCACGTACCCCGCAGGAAAGAACCGGACGGCAGCTCCGCAGCATGGAATCTTTTCATGAAAAAATATGGGATAAAGAGCTTGGCAGAGGAGGTATATTTGGAGATCTTACAGACCTGGACAGAAGCCACATACCTCTTATTACGACCGGCGAATTGAGACGTTTTGTTCCTGTATGGGAAAATAGAAAATATGCAGCTCCCTGTGAAGCCGGTTGTCCTACAGGTATTCCTGTCCGTGATCGATGGCGGCTGATAAGGGAAGGCCGTATTGACGAGGCTGTGGACATGGCCCTTGCATATACCCCTTTTCCCGCCTCTGTTTGCGGTTATCTATGCCCTAATCTCTGTATGCAGTCATGCACCAGGCAATCAGCAGACATGGTTCCAATAGATGTAAAAAAACTCGGCAAGGCAAGCATAAATGCGAGCCTTCCGAAACTACCGCCATTAAGCGGAAATAAAATCGCCATAATCGGCGGCGGCACCGCAGGAATTTCTGTTGCATGGCAGCTCAGGCAGCACGGGCATGAAGTAACTGTTTATGATATGTCAAAAACCCTGGGAGGAAAGATATCCTCGGTTATTCCGGACAGCCGGATTCCAAAAGAAGTGGTTACAAAAGAACTGGAAAGGATACAAAAGATCATTCCACACATACATCTCCAGCAGCGTCTCGAACTGAAAGAAATCGAACAGCTCAGGGAAGATTTTGACTTTCTGGTTATTGCCATAGGTGCACAAAAGCCAAGAGTAATTCCTGTCCCGGGCAAAGAGCTAATGATAACTGCTCTTGATTTTCTGATACAGGCAAAAACAGACAAGGCAAAGCCAGGCAAACGCATGGTAATTATTGGCGCCGGAAATGTGGGGTGTGATGTTGCCTCCGAAGCTCACAGGCTTGGGGCCGAACATATTACACTCATAGATGTTCAGGAACCAGCCTCATTTGGCGAGGAAAGAGAAAACGCAGAGGCTGTTGGTGCAAAATTCAGATGGCCGTGCTTTACAAAAGAAATTACAAAAAAAGGTGTTAAGCTTACGACAGGAGAAGTCATACCTGCGGACACTGTAATTATATCTATCGGGGACACCCCGGATCTAAGATTTCTTCCGGAAAACGTGGCCACAAAACACGGGTTCATTGTGGTTAATGACTACTATCAAACCACTGATCCCAAAATTTTCGCAATCGGTGATGCAGTAAAACCGGGGCTCTTAACAGATTCTATCGGGTCCGGCCGAAAAGCGGCAAAAGCAATAATCAACATTCTGAAAGGCGAAAAACCACTTGACGATACCCGCGAGATGATTCATCGTGAGCGGATTGCTCTGGAATATTTTGATCCAAGAATAACCGGCTTTGATGATATTGAGCAATGCAGCTCACAATGTTCATCCTGCGGAACCTGCCGGGACTGCGGGATATGTGTTGAAGTATGCCCCCAGGCAGCCATCAGCCGGAAGGAAAGAGAAACGGAGAGGCGGAGAGACGGAGAAACGGGGGAACGGGGGAATAAGGATGATTTTGAATATATCGTGAATGAAACAAGGTGCATAGGCTGTGGATTTTGCGCAGGTGCATGCCCCTCTGGAATCTGGAATATTATAGAAAACAAACCTGTTGAGTAACCATGAACCTTAAACCGGGTGCAACACAAAAAAGTTGCAAAACAAAAAAGAATGTCGAATATCGAACAAGGAATAATGAATGTCGAAGGAAGGAATGTAGCAAATTTGATTTTAAAAGGCGTTTAATTGGCTTTGCTGTACGAATTATTCGGACAGCAAAACTTTTGTCGCAGTTAAAACTTCATAATTCGACATTCCTTGTTCGATATTCGACATTAAATCAGCGTGTAAAGAGGCTGAACGGTTACGCCTGATCAGTGCAACTTTTTTGTGTTGCGCCCTCAGGCACTACTTAACAAGGTTTGTACCTCATGGAGATTAAAAATAAAGTAGCTTTGGTTCTCGGAGCTATTAAAGGCATAGGTAAAGGCATAGGACTTGCTCTTGCGAACGAGGGGGTTAAAGTTGCCTTAAATTATTTTGACTGGGAAGAAAGTATTGATGAATTGAAACAGGATTTTGCTGAAACAGATGTTGAACACCTTATTATAAAGACAAACTTACTTGAGACTGAAAAAGTTCAAGGACTAATAAGGAAAGTTATTGATCGCTTCGGCCGCCTTGACATTCTTATAAATAATATAGAACGTGGAGGCTGGCCTGTAGTCCATGGTAAGTATGTCCAGGAACAGTGGGATCTTGAAATGGCTACGACTCTTCGGGCCAAATGGTGGGTTTTTGATTCAGCCCTCCCCTATCTCAAAGCTTCAGAAAATGGCGTAGTTATAAACCTTTCCTCTATTGCCGGTATTACCGGCAGATCAGGGCCCGCAAGCCTTATTTTTAATGATGGATATGCAGCGGCAAACAGGGGAATATCCCTCCTCACAGAAACATGGGCACGTATTGGGGCACCTCAGGTCCGTGTAAATGAAATAATGCTGGGAATTTTTGAAACCAGACATGGTGAAAAAACAAGAGGGTGGGAGCTTCTAAACAAAGCGCAGCAGGAATCGC
>JAIVWD010000332.1:0-3376 GCA_049190315.1 Deltaproteobacteria bacterium
TGTCCGCTAAGAAGAAGTCGGATGTTTGATAACTTGGGCCAACTGCGTAAATCATAAATCAGACGATTCTCATGTAGATAAAGTTTGCATATCACAATTATTAAAGCGTTTCAATTTGTTACATATAGCAGTTTTAAAAGCTCTTGGCCGCATTAGACAAAGCATAAAAGAATACTACAGTCGTGTCTGCGTGCAATATCGTATCAGGCACTCGTCATTCCCACTGGCTACTTCGGCGCTTCTGGATTCCCGCTTCCGCGGGAATGACGGTCATCTTTGCGACATTATATAGATGACAGGACACTAGAAAACATCACCCTGGTGCAGCCGTTTTAGGAAATCCTCCAGGGGCAGAACGTCTATGCCGTCAAAATGATATGCTCTTTTGCCCATGTAAATACCAATCATCTTATCTACATGGATACGGTCAGAGCTACTCAGCGAACGCATAGGGCGTTCCCATTTCCTGTCCCATTTTTCCGCCATTTTTACTTCCAGGCAAACAATGTGAGCATTAGAGGACGCTTGTCGTTTCCGGATTTCAATCACAAAATCTATTTCCACCCCGCTGCCTGTACGATAGAAAGATATCGGTCGGTTCTTGTTTTGGGTAAGATTATAGACTCTTAATTCGTGGTAAATCATGTTTTCCAGTGCCGTACCTTTCCAGAACCTGTCAACGGGCTCGAAAAGAAGACCCGCGGCTGCTCTTGCAACGCCAGGGTCAAACCAGTAAAACTTCGGATGCGTCTGTTCTCGAACTTTTGCATTCGGCCGATAGGCAGGAAGGAAGCATCCAAGAAGTGTATCCTCCAGAATGGAAAAATACACATCCACACTGCTTCGTGGTACGGCGGCATCCCTGGAAATGTTCTGAGCGTTTACCAATTGACCGTTTAGTTGCCCGGCAATGCTTAAAAAGCGCAGAAATGGGGGAAGACTCCTGACAATGCCTTCCTCTTTGATTTCTTCTTTAATGTAAGTATTAACATAGGAATTCAGAATATCGGGTGCGTTTTTCCGGTCAAGTTGCACATATGGTAGAAATCCCCATTGGAGTGAAAATTCAGCATCAAAGGCATCACCAAGTTCTTTGTATGAAAAGGCATCAAGATTACGGGTAATGGCCCGCCCACCGAGGAGATTGACTCCGGCACGACGCAATTTTCTTGCTGACGAACCGCATAACGCAAACCTCCACCCCTTTGTTTCCATCAGGCGATGAACTTCATCAAGGAGGCCAGGTATTTTTTGAATCTCGTCAATAACAACCCATGAATTCTCCTGGAGATCTCCGACCATTGCTTCCAGGTTGCCGGGCTTTTGAAAAAGCTCCAGATACAAAGAGGAATCAAGCAGGTCAAAATAGGATGCATCAGGCAGGACTTCTCTTAGCCAGGTGGTTTTCCCAACACCACGTGGGCCGAAAAGGAAAAAAGAACGGTCTGGAAGCCTGAGCAATCGTGTTACGTGAAATTTTTTCATAGCGCAATTATACAACTATTTTGTAAAATTGCAATGCAATATTACAAAATGAATACAAAATTGAACGTAACTACTACTCAGGTGGATAGGCTGAAGGCTGAAGGCTGTTAGGAAAAAACGCATTAAAAGCCATGTTTGATGCAAGAATCAGATATTTCCGCCAAAGTACGGCAATCGTGCTCTTCTGACCCCTTCAGCCTTCAGTCTAAACAGCTTCAGCCTGAGGGCTCGGTCAAAAATAACTTGGCATTTTTGCATCTCAACTTCACCATATCTTTCATCGATCTTTATTCGCAAAAATCCTCGAAATAGCCCGCTATTCCTGCGGTTTTGCTCAATCAGATTGATGAAATCTACGGCAAATTTGGGCGCAAATTCTACCAACTTATTTTTGACCGAGCCCTGACTACGTGAGTAGTTACGATGAAGACAGTATAAATTATTCGGCTCTTAATGCTTCAACGGGATTCAAGCCTGCTGCGCGGCGGGCCGGCATTACGCCGGCCAAAAGACCGATAATGGCGGCAAGTACTTCAGCTATAACGACATAGAACCAGGATGTGTGTGTGGGAAGTGCCGGCACAAACAAACCAAGAATCCAGGCTCCTCCTGCACCTACAATAAGTCCTGCCAGGCCGCCAATGCTTGCCAGTACTACTGCCTCGCCAATAAAAAGGGCAAGTATTTGCATGCGGCCGGCTCCTATTGCTCTTAATAGACCAATTTCGGCAGTACGTTCATTGACAGCAATGGTCATTATTGTAAGGATGCCGACACCACCTACTAAAAGAGATATGCCGCCTAAGGCGCCCACAGCTAAAGTCAGTATTTCAAGCACAGAACCAAGCACTTCGAGCATCTGTTCCTGGGTTGTGATGGTAAAATCCTGCTTGCCATGACGGGCAATGAGAAGGTCGGTAGCGTATTTAGCGACCTCATCAGCGTCACCTCCCTCAGCATAAAGCAAATCTATTTCCATAAGGCTTTCACGGTTAAACATAGAAAGCGCTTTGGCGGCAGGGATATAAACCGCATCATCGAGATCAAAGCCCAGCATCTGCCCCTTGGACTCCATAGAGCCTGCAACCCTGAACCGTTCACCTCCAATGCGGATTCGCTGGCCCAGCGGATTGTCCATCCCAAACATTTCTTCCCGGAGTTTACTGCCTAAAACAGCAAAGGAACGTGCTGCAGCAGGATCATCGTCGGGCAGAAATTGTCCTGAAGCAACCTTTATCTGCCAGACTTCCGGGGCATTGGCTCCTACTCCGAAAACAGTGGTTCTTCGGATGCGCTTACCGGCTTCCACCTGTGCGTTGCCCTGCACAACCGGTACAACAGCAATAACCTGTGGAATCCTTTTCAGGGCTTCTGCATCATTCATGCTCAGAGGACGGACATTGCTTATTACTGCACCTGATATACCGGTAGTTGTAGATTTTCCAGGTGTAATTCCGATAAGATTTGTACCAAACTGGGTAAATTCTGAAAGGACAAACCTGTGTATGCCTTCTCCAAGAGATGTAAGAAGAACCACCGACGCAATGCCAACAGCGATCCCCAGGGCGGTAAGAAAACTTCTCAAACGCTGCGTAATAAGTGACTTCAAGGCAAGCTTAATGAAATCGTTAGTGAGCATGCATTTATACCTTTTAAAACTATAGACTTTCAGATAATTAATTTCACAAGGCCAGAAGGAGGAAGGCGTATTAGTTATACGTCGACGACTGATAACACAGTGAAATTATTTATCTGAAAGTCTATACTATCTTCTGGATAAAGCCTGCACTGGGTCAAGTTTTGCCGCCCTTTGTGCAGGAAAGACGCCAAAAACCAATCCTGTCAATAGTGAAACTCCCACAGCAATTGCCACTGCCCAGGATGGTATCAG
>JAIVWD010000333.1:0-3340 GCA_049190315.1 Deltaproteobacteria bacterium
CATATATATTTACAAAATAACGAATATTGGCAATTTTGGAAAAGATTACAGCTTAAAAGATCAGATAAGACGTGCTGCAGTATCTATCCCAAGTAATATCGCAGAAGAGATGGTTTCATACTAACCTCCAATAAAGAAAATTTAGGTAAACATGTTGAGTTGTTTCCTATAACTGGTTGAATTTATATCGATTCTTAAACCTTTTTTCTTGCCTTTGGTCACATAAATGTATTCCAATTTTTTACATTTGACCCAATTAAGAATGGTTTGTTTGCTGACGCCTAATTCTTCGGCTGCTTGTTCTAAAGGGAGCCAACCTTCAGGGGCCTCTTGTGCCGTGAGACGTTTAATGTCGTCATCGGTTAAAAAGATTTCCCAGGGTGCCCCTTCAGCGATTTGTTCCCCTCTGATAAATCCGGCAGTTAACCAATTATGGATAGTGGGGACACTGACCTGAAGAACTATCGCAGCCTGTTGTGCTGTGTAAGATTTTGGCTGTTCATTTTTTGGCTTTTTATAACGTGGAATATCATAATTCCATCTGATGTTTGCCACCCTGTGGGCATTAAAAGTTAAACCGGTTGCAGTTTTACGTCCTTGACGAATCAGGACGCGGGCTATTTGATCATCAGTAAATTTTTTGGCCAGTTGACGAACCAATTCTACTATGTCAAACGAGGTATATTTTTTACTTCTTATTTTGGGAAGATGAACAATTTTTTCGGTTACGGCGCCGCCTACCCAAAAAATTTTGACGGTAACATCACGATCTTCTTTTGTCAATTGTACTTCTTGGATAGCGGCACGAAGCAGCATTTTTCGGTTTTTATCGGTGGTGACAGGCGCTTCCCATATGGCTGGGAGGTTATTAGCTAAACGGCGCACGTCCTGTTCTTCGATCTTTGACAATTGGTCTTGAAACCTTTTTTTACGTTCTTTGACTCGGTTCTTTAATTCATCGACGCGTTTTAGGGCATCGTTCCATTGTTTCTCCAGGGTTCGAACAACCAGTCTGTTTTCCGGCTCGACAGCATCAAATTGCCGAAAGGCACGGTCTGCTTCATATTGAGACCTTTCTAACTGCAACTGTAGTTGCTCAAGAGCCATATCTTGTTGATGTTGAATTTGTTGAATGGCCTGGAGATGAATATTTAAACCGGCAGGAGAGACTGTTTCGAGAAAAATATCTGATACAGCATGGTCGATTCTACGCCCCCCAATAGACTGGCAATATCCATGGCCAAAATTCCTGTTAGCCATATTGCAGACATAATAGGGGTAAGATTTCTTGCCTTGACCATGATAGTTTACGTGCATGGATCGTCCACAATTGCCGCAGCGGGCTAATCCTTGAAGAAGAGCTGATCCTTCTCGGATGACCTTGCTTGCTTGAGATCTGGGCGGAGGTGCATTTTTTGCTATCTGTTTTTGTATTTTCAGATATTCATCCCATGAGATATAGGCAGAGTGATGATCATGGATGATGACATTCCAATCTTCCATTGCTTGTGTTTTTTGTCGTGATATTTGGTTGCCATCCTCGTCGAGTTCTTTGACCACTTTTGTTCGGCCAAAGACATAAGTTCCTGTGTAGAGGGGATTTCCAAGTGTATCGCGAATAGCTTTATAATATGGGATCACCCAACGGATCTTTTTATCAAAAGTAGCTTTTCTGGGGAATAGGAGTTTATTTTCCAGGAAATATTGCAGGACACCATGGACTGTTCCGATCTCGAAGAACTTTTTGAAAGTTAATTGAATAATATGGGTTACCTGTTCATCAAGTGATTTGATAATTGTGTCATCCTGATCGAACTGGTAACCAACAGGCAGGTTGAATTTAAGTTCGCCCTTTTGTGCTTTGTGGTATAAGCCTTGCAGCATTCTGCTCTTTATCATATGAAGTTCGGCCTCGCTCATGGTTCCTTTCAAGCCGAGTAAGAGACGGTCGTTGAAGGAAGAAGGATCATAAACACCGTCCGAATCGGCAATGAGAGTTTCGGTTATGGAACATAAATCAAGAAGCTGGTACCAATCTCTATTATTTCGTGCGAGCCGTGAAACTTCAAGTCCAAAAACTATGCCGGCTTTCTTGAGGGCCACATCAGCAACCAGTTTGGCGAAACCGGTTCTTCCGGCAGCAGAGCTTCCTGACCGTCCAAGATCATCGTCAATGACGATTATCGACTCTTTGTTCCAGTTGTATTGTTCGGCTATGTGGACTAATTCATACTGGCGCTGCTGGCTTTCGATGTTTTCACGGACCTGATGTTCAGTCGATTGCCGGATATAGATATAGGCATTTCGCTTTAGATGACTGGTGGTTATTTTAGTTTCATTCATGTTTTTTAACCTCCTTTGACAAGCTAAGGTTTTTGATTAGAAGCTTGGCGAAGATATACTCGATTTTTTGTTGGTTTTCTTCCGGCAAGCTAAGCCATATGGAGAAATCATTATTTTCCTCCAGTTTGAAAAGATTGAGCTGCTTTTCCATATTCATCCTCCTTAATTGTAGACGATATGGAAAAGATAGCCCTTTGGGTGAGGTCTTTGAAATTTTATTTTCAGCCTGATTTCGACATATTTTCTCCTTGATTGAGATAATCAAGAATAATTTTACGTGCTAAAACCGCTAAGGCCGGTTCTTTGTATTTAATTCTTTTACCTGTGGCGTGATTAGGCTGAGAGGTTACTCGGAAACAAGCGTTTTCTATGGCGGCCTTTTCGAGCCTGGCAAATTCTTCCGGGGTCAGGCTGATACTCACTCTTCTTCGCTTGAGTTCGTATTTGGCCTTTGATTCTAAGATTCGTTGACCGGATATAGTGTAGTTGTATGGATTCATTTTTTTACCTCATTATTAATGCTCTAAATGTTTTCGGAACCGAAAAGAATAATGTAGTTAAAAACGTTTTAACAAAAACCATAAGTTTTTTAATTATTCTCGTTTAGGTTATGTTTTTTTCAAAGATAGTTATGAGGGAGATAAGCTCCCTTATTGAATGAACAGTAAAAACAGGTTGACCGGAAAGATGTTCGGGCAATGGTGTTTTACCTTGATCCGCCCAGTGAAGTGGGATACGGGTATGGCTTTTATCAGGGAGTTCAATTACGTAATAACGTTTCTTTTTGTGCTCCCATATTTTAATAAGAGGAAGGGTTTTCCCGAAAAGTGGGTGGTATGGACGGATAATTCTTATCGTCTGAAAATGTGAGTTACTATGCGCAGTATTAAACGTTTGTGGAAGGGTATGGTCGGTATACTCCCGCTGACAGGAAAAAGTTCTATCTATATTCAAGAGGTTCACTTGAAGAAACCAAATCATGGTTACGAAAACTCAT
>JAIVWD010000334.1:0-3286 GCA_049190315.1 Deltaproteobacteria bacterium
GATAAGTTGATACCTCAACTTCTTGAGATCAATCCGGATGTAAAAATTTTTTCCACAGGCGGTACATTCGGCAGGATAAAAGAGATACTTGGGGAGAAAGCTTCGTCATGCCTGACCCAGGTTTCTGATTATACAGGCCAGCCGGAAACCCAGGGAGGGCTTGTTAAAACACTGGATTTCAAGATATATCTGGGGCTGCTGACTGAGACCTATAATGATGCCCACAAGGAGGACTTAAGCAGGACCGGTTCCGTGCCTATTGATATGGTTATTTGCAATCTGTATCCTTTTAAAGAGACTATTGCAAAACAAGGAGTAACAGTTGAGCAGGCCAGGGGTAATATTGATATAGGCGGTCCCTGTATGATAAGGGCATCAGCAAAGAATTTTTTGCGGGTTGCATCTGTTGTTGATCCATCTGACTACGATAAGATTATTTCTGAAATGAAGGCAAATGACGGTAAGACCTCTCTTGATCTTCGTTTTAATCTGGCGCAAAAGGCTTTTGCGCACACGGCAGTTTATGACCGCACTATCGCAGATTTTTTTGGTTCTAAATCCGTTAACGATGTAACAAGCTGTTATTAGGAGTTATACCTCGAAAGGTAACAATTTAGCCTTTTGAAAAAGAATCTGACAGGATAACAGGATAAACAAGATTTTATTTAACAGAAACTTACAAGCTATTGTCGTGTCATATATCAAGTGTTTGATGTGAAAGAAAGTA
The DNA here is from genome assembly GCA_049190315.1 of Deltaproteobacteria bacterium. Lineage (GTDB taxonomy): Bacteria > Desulfobacterota > Desulfobacteria > Desulfobacterales > ETH-SRB1 > B13-G4. Next base: position 728 of record JAIVWD010000334.1, read on the forward strand.
GAACACCACCAATGTCATTCCCGCGAAGGCGGGAATCCAGTATTTTTGACTACTTCGGCGCTTCTGGATTCCCGCTTCCGCGGGAATGACGGCTATCTTTGCGACATTACATAGATGACATGACACTATTAAGAGTTTCCTGTTTTAAATGTATCACATCTGGTTTGTTTCAAGCTAAATGTTACATAAAAATGAGTTTGTAAATTTTTGATTAACAGGAAAAGTTTTGACAATTTAAATTCCGAATATTCTACTCAAAAAAATTATAATCTTAGTGTCTTAGTGCCTTTGTGGCCGAACTATTACAAATTAAGGAGATAAAATATGGCTGAAGATCTGAAAAAAATGTACAAGACAATCATGGATGACCATTTTACGCCGAATATGGAAATCAGCTTTACGGACAAGGATAAAAGGCAGACTCTTTTTTATGAAAAAGTTACCTGGACTATAGATAATGTTGAAAAAGGCTTAAGATACGGTGAAAATCCAGGACAGGAAGCCGCTCTTTACAAACTTGTTAATGGAAACCTGATTCTTGGAGAAACAGAAATCATACAGCCGGGCCGGTATCTGGCATCAGACATTGAACTTTTGCAGTCAGGCAAGCATCCCGGCAAGACAAATTTAACTGATGCCGACAATTCCCTTAATATTCTGAGATACTTTAAAGACAAGCCCACCGTGGTAATTGTAAAGCACAACAATCCATGCGGGGTAGCCCAGTCTGATACACTTGAGGATGCCTATATTAAGGCGAACATGGCAGACAGAATCGCTGCCTTTGGAGGTTGTATCACTGTAAACAGGGCTGTTGATAAAGCAACGGCAGAAACAATTAACAGACAGTATGCCGAAGTTGTAGTTGCCCCTGATTTTGAAGAAGGGGTTATGGATATTTTTGCAAAGAAAAAAAATCTCAGAGTTATAAGGATAGGCAATATAGACAGATTGACAGATTTTGTCGGGCAGAGATTTGTAGAATTCAAAAGCCTGATCGATGGAGGTATTGTGGCTCAGTGGTCTTTTGTGCCCGCTGCCCGGTCGAAAGATGATCTTAATACAGCCGAGTGTGAATATAAGGGGAAGCAGTACAAAATTAATCGGGAGCCGACTGAGAAAGAATACAATGATATGCTGTTTGGATGGCTGGTTGAGTCAGGAGTTACATCGAACTCTGTTATTTATGTAAAAGACCTGGTTACAGTTGGTATTGGCACAGGAGAACAGGACAGGGTAGGGGTTGCCGAGATAGCACGGGATAAAGCATATCGAAAGCTTGCCGACCGTTATTGCTTTGAGATGTATCAAATTCCTTATAATGAATTAAAAGACAAGGATAAAAAGCAAGAGATTGACAGCAGAGTTGCAAGTGAAAAGGGCGGACTGATCGGTTCTGCAATGGTCAGTGATGCATTTTTCCCATTCAGGGATGGTGTTGATGTGGGGCTAAGTGAAGGCGTTTCTGCCGTGATTCAGCCGGGCGGGTCAAACAATGATTATCAGTCAATCGAGGCCTGCAACGAGGCAGATGCCACAATGGTTTATACAGGGCAGAGGAGTTTCAAACATTAACCCGTATTTCTCATGACATCGCTTGCCTGATCTAACAGTTTTCTTGCTTTTTCATGAAAAATAGGGTCATATTCATATACGATGGAAATCAAGAAATGATATTTGGCTATCTAATATCGTTGATTTATTTCTTAACATTTAAATTGTTATACGTATGGATATTCATCTGAAACAGGAGCGATATACACTATGCTGGTTGACTATTCTTCTTTAGACCTTGATGATCCGCTTCTTGAAGCGTCTTGTGAAATATACGCCATCGATGATTATTATAAAGCACTCGAAGACCAGATAGCGCATACTCAGCAAATTCAAAAGTCTCAGTTGGACAACTATTTGACTCAGCACAAACTAACTCCTGATGATATTGAATGGCATGAGGCATCCAGCAACTACGATCAATTAATAGATCACCTTATTCCAAGATTTTTCCGTGGTCCTTTTCTAATAAGTCTTCATGCTCTCTACGAATCGATAGTATCAGAAATTGCCACCGCTATCCGAACGTTGAATCCACGTTTGAAAAGCTTTTCTTCGTTCAAAAAGAAGAAAAGACAAAGTTACATAGAAATAGCACGTGACTACTATGCTGAAGAATTGGGCATCGTGCTTTGTCCTGACGTATCGGTGTGGGAACGGTTAATCATTCTTTCCAAACTACGGAATGCAGTGGCCCATGCAAATGGTCGCATAGAAGCACTGTCACCTCATTTAAAGGAAGAAATGGTTAAAATTGTCCGTGACCTTCCCGATGTAGATGCATATACTGGGTATATAACATTCGGGAAAGACTTTGTCGCTCATACAACAGCTTTAGTACTAAGCGAACTCCGTAGACTCATAGAAGCGAACCGAGAATTATGCGGGTCACGAAAGAATGTATATCGGGATAGGGACACCCCTCACAGGGCCAATGGCATTCAGTTAAGCAAAAAATGGCATTTTAAAGGATGCATATTGTATAGTGCAATGAAAGCATACACA
>JAIVWD010000335.1:0-3273 GCA_049190315.1 Deltaproteobacteria bacterium
AGACTGTCACATATTAAATTGCACAAGGCTAGAGGGAGAAGGCTGTATTGTAATACGCCGACGACCGATAACGCAGTGAAATTTAATATGTGACAGTCTATAAATCCTGTGAAAGGAAAAATAACATATGAATATGTCAAATAATATGCCCGATACGGCTGGTATTGAACCAGTCAGATATGGTCTTGACGACAAATTTAAGTTCGAATGCCATAAGGGTGTGAAATGTTTTACCAAGTGTTGCAGGGGTATTAACATTAATCTTACCCCTTATGATATTATCAGGCTAAAAAATCGTTTGCAGCTTTCATCAGAAGAATTCCTGGCAATCTACACTGAACCACAGCTTTTAGAGAAAACAGATCTACCTGTTGTAACTTTAAAGTTGATGGAAGATGAGGAAAAATCATGCCCTTTTGTAAGAGATGATGGATGCATAATCTATGAAGACAGGCCCACCACTTGTCGTTATTACCCTTTAGGCGTTGCTTCGTTGAGCCATAAAGAAGGAGCCGATGACAAGGATTTCTATTTTTTTGTACATGAACCTCACTGCCTTGGCTTTGAAGAAGAAAAAATATGGACAGTACGTGAATGGCGTAAAAATCAGGGTGTTGACATCCATGATGAGATTAATGCCGGCTGGACGGATTTGCTGGTTAGAAAGAGATCTTTCCCAAAAAATGTAATGCTCACCGAACAAAGCAAGAAAATGTTTTTCTTAGTTAGTTACAATATTGACAAGTTCAGAGAGTTTGTTTTTGAAAGTTCATTCCTTGAGCGCTACGATATAGAAAAAGAAACTCTTGAAAAAATAAAGAAAGATGAAGTCGCTCTATTAGAATTCGGAATCAAGTGGCTGAAGTGGCTCTTTTTTAAAGACGGCGATTTCAAAATAATTGAAAAGAAAACTGATTGAGTTGTCAAGTAGGAAAATGGTCGAGTGGTTGACTGCTCGACCAATTTCCTGCTCAAGGTTTTTAGTACTTTTCATAAAAAAGTCCTTCACAGCTTGAAGGATCTTTTAAACGAGCCTCAATATCTACACCAAAAAAATCCGCTGCCGGCTGGAATATTTCAGGGTTATCGGCCTGAACTTTTCGTGCTGCTTCAATAACAATATCAAGACCATTTTTTGTTATTTTTCCCAAAGGCTTTCTGCATTCTCCGGATGTAACGCCAAGAATAGCCATCAGAACCTTTATGCCCAGAGGATTCCTTGCCCTGAAAACAACTTCCCCATATGGCGTCACTTCCCTGGTTTTTACAGTAACTATTTTAAAGAGCGGTTCAAGTGCTGACAACAGTCTCTGGGCCTCGGCCTGGTTACCCTGCTCAAGGAACTTAACCATTTCAGAAACAGCTTTTGGCGCAATATTTGAAACAACGGAAATAACCCCGGCTGCTTTTATCTGCGGGTCAACCATCATATCATATGTCATCCCATCATCACCGGATAGAATGGTAAAATTATTTCCGCAACAAGCTCTGGTATGTCTCATATTTTCTATATTTCCAGTTGCATCTTTAACTGTATTAACATTTCCAAACTCCTTGTTAAGGAGAGCTAAATCTTCAGGTAACAGTTGTGTGCCTGTTCTGCCGGGAATTACATAAGGAATAATCTCAACATCCGGAAAAGCTCCGGCAACCGGTCCAATATATTCTTTACGTATTTCAAGTGAACTTGGGCCGTTATAATATGGGTCCACCAGCAACACAGCATCAACGCCAACACCGACAGCATGCTCAGTTGCGGCAATAGTTTCATTGGTGTTGTTACTTCCTGTACCTGCTATGCAAATACAGTTGCCTTTTGTTTTTTTTGCAATATTCTCTATAACTTTATTGTGTTCATCCCACGTTAAAGAGGGGCTTTCGCCTGTTGTCCCAACAGCCAAAATTCCCGTTATGCCGTTTTTTATCTGAAAATCTGCAAGCTTATCGAGATTTTCATAATCAACGGCAAAATCATTAAATGGCGTTATAAGTGCTGTGAAAGATCCTGTTATCATAACAACCTCCTTGTTGAAAACAATTTACCTCCAATAAGTCTATAACTCTAAGAAATTATATAAAATATATAACTATGTCAAGAAAAAATATTCCCCTTGAATTTACATTTCGATAAAAATCGATGTTATATTGATGTTATATTATAGAGTTAAATATTGACTTCAATCTGTTTTTACTTGATAATATTTTAGTGCCATAATAACTCAAAATAAAATTTTCAATAGTTTGACATCTCGTTTATGTAACTTATTATATTTTTTTAAATAAAACTTTTAAAGGAATAAATTATGCCAAAAGCAAAAAATGTAGAAGAATATATTGCTGTTCAAAGGGGCGGCGTAGCTGCAAATCCGGAATGCGGAACATCTCACTATAACCTTGCAGTAGGCCTGATGGGTCAGAAAAAATACAATGAAGCTGAAAAAGAATTGCTCGCTGCAATAGACTGTAGCCCAAGCCTTGCCGAAGCCTACGTACAACTTGGAGGGATCTGCCTGCAGCGTGGTGATCTGGACGGCTGCCTTGAATACAACAAACAGGCAACAAAGGCAAGGGCCGGCTTTTTCGAAGGTTACAGCAATATGGGATTTGTCCATCTCCAAAGGGGAGAGGCGGAAGAAGCTATTACATACCTTAAAAAAGCTATTACTTTTAATTCCAAGTTTATTCAGGCTCATTCCACATTAGCAAGCGCTTATTTAATGTCGGGCTTGATTGATGAAAGCATAGAAGCCAATTTAAAAGTAATTGAACTTGATCCTGATTTTGCAATTGCTTACAACAATTTAGCAATAGCGTATCTGGAAAAAGGTGAACATGACAAAGCCGTTGAAAATTGTGATAAAGCAACCAAATTCGGTTATGAGGTAGCTCCTGAAATTCTAAAAGAAATCGATAAGTACAGATAAAGTTACGGGCTTGGTTCTAACTTCGGCCAATAACAACTGTGCATGCTGTTGATTGTTAACTACTCAGGTGGATAGGCTGAAGGCTGAAGACTGTTAGGAAAAAGCGCATTAAAAGCCATGTTTGATGCAAGAATCAGATATTTCCGCCAAAGTACGGCAATCGTGCTCTTCTGACTCCTTCAGCCTTCAGTCTAAACAGCTTCAGCCTGACTACGTGAGTAGTTACTAAATTACTCAAGTTTCGCACCCACTCTATGCAACAAAAGCTTTAAGGGGCAGGTATTAGATAGTTTTTTTAAAAAGCAAAATATGTTCACTCTGGTTTTGGCAACGGCACCATACCCACTCA
>JAIVWD010000336.1:0-3264 GCA_049190315.1 Deltaproteobacteria bacterium
CAAACGCCTTACTTAAAAATCTATCCAAAACATCCGTCTTTGTTTCGCCAGCCTGCTCCGGCCGCAAAATGCATCATGATTATTTTTCCGCCTGGTTCTGTTCAACCCATTCTTTGCCCTTATCTGTAAGCCTGTACTTCTGAAGGCGGCTGTTAGGTTTTTCCGGAATGGTGTATTCAATGAGTTCTGCTTCCAAAGCCGGCACTATATAGGTATTTCGTACATGGGTACGGTCTTTCAATCCAAGTGCTTCACGAATTGCCCCTGCTCCCAGTTTTCCCTTTTCACCAAGCAAGTCTATCAATCGTTTCACTGGTGGGGTGACTGGTAGGGTAACTGGTGGGGTGACTGGTGGGGTGACTTCACCTGTGACTTGTGGAGCGACTTGGTCTTTTGCTAAAGGCAAACGTATTTCAAAGGTCTTGCGCGAGCGGTCATTATCGTACTCCGGCTCAAGATGTCCCAATGCCTGCCATTGATTCAACACCATCCGAATCCCGGTGCCTGCCTGCTCACAGAGCCCCAGTCGCCGAAATGCCGCCACAATCTGGGGATTGCGCACTTCTTTTTCACCAGGCTCCAGCAGATGATCGGCATTTCCGAAAACATCTCCTGGATTCCAGAACTGAATCACATTCCGGTAAAACTTGATTACCGCCTTGAAGCCGTGACTGGCATAATCCTGGTGAATCAACAGGTTAATAGCAGCTTCACGGAATACTCTGTAATCTGGTGGCGCGTCATTTCTCAGCAAGGTGTGAGGATCGATACGGAAAGGTTTTTCTGCCTTCTGCATGTAGCTGGTAACCAGTCCACGCCACGTGATGATGAGATTATCCTCAAAAACCATACGGTCCAACCAGCGAACTTCTGGTAGTGGTTCACCAAGATCTGATGGAATCCATTGAACATCAAGGGTAGGTCGGGGAAGCATCTGATGAATTGCCGCCGGGGCTCCGAAAAGAAGAATGGAGGCCCTGGTAGGTTGTAATATTTCATCTTTTCTTATTAAATAACCCCACTGGTGGAGAAATTCCTGATCGCTGAGAGATTCATCATGACCGGGATTTCTTTCGTTGAACAATGCCCGGTACCATTTGATTGACTCTTGATGAAAGGCTTCATCCAGTGGATAGCTGAAAACCTGTCCGTCCCAGCGCTCCTCAGCCGCATCCCGCAGGAAACGCTCAATTTCAGGCATAGTGCAACGCTGATCACAACCCCCTCTGCGAATAAATGAGCGGCGGATATCGCCGTTCAGGTAAATTGGCTTGTCTTGCCGGGATGTCTCGGGTATGCGAAAGACCAGAACTGTCTTATCCTCTACATTGATTAATTCCGTTTCGACCTTAATATCGTGATTTACCTTATTACCGGCACGTAGCGCGCTCAAAAAATCATTCTGAACTTTGTCAACCTCAAGAACACCCGCAACTTCATAATGGCCGTTGTAATCCCTGATACCAAACACCAGCCAGCCACCGCCAGTATTTGAAAAAGAGGACACGGTCTCATAGGCAGACTCAGGCACACCGCGCTGAGCCTTCTTGAATTCAACATTATTCCATTCATGCCCATTAAGGAGTTTAATCAATTCGTCTTTTGTCATATTATTATCCTTTGTTGATCACTCCAATACAATACGCATTTTGCAGGGCTTCTTGCCCTTGGTGAGCTTGTCCACGTATTTCTCAAACCGTTTCTTCATCTTCGCCGGGATTGCCGATCTGCCAGTAAAGAATGGTCAAACCGGCGTTAACCGCAGCGGCAACATTTTCCCTTTTTCTTTGAGGAAAGCCACTGCGTTAATCTGACTTTCAAATTCAGCCTTTATGTATTCTCCGATTTTGAACTGAGGCACAATTTTTATATCGCTTTTTTAACAGAAGCTTAATGTACAATCTTAGTTAAATCATTTAATACACCAATTTTACTTTCAATACAACCAAAACCAATTATTTTTTTAAATAAATTATATAGTTATAGCGAAAATCTACGAAATTCCATCATCTCCAGATACACCAAAGATGATGTCAAAATTTTCCCTTAGCCATTTTATGTTTGTCGGCGAAGCTATAGTTGTGTTAAACACAAAAAAGCGATACGCTGCTTCTTGCAAGTCACAATCGCACGAAATAACTTACACTTTATTATGTGTGCGGATTCAAATGACAAAACATAAGTTGCTGGTAATGTCGATATATCAATATAGCAGGAGATATATTTCTTGCTCGATGTTTATGGTTTCGAGAACATCTACATAAATACAAAAAAGAGGTGAAGAAATGCAGAATTTAAAATGGGAAGTTAAAGACGACAAACTGATTATTGAGATAGATTTGACAAAAGAGTTTGGACCCTCAAAATCCGGCAAAACGATAACGGTCGCCAGCTCACGTGGCAACCAGAAAATCGAGGGCACTGATGTTATAATTGGTTTGAACGTTTATAAATATCCGGAAAATGAGTAGCATTCACGGTTCAGCGAAATAGTTAGTGCCTGAACGAAAACTGCTAATTTTCCCAATTTTTGCGTAAGGCTATGTTAGCTATTAAGCTGCTGAGCTGTTAAGCTGTTATACCTTTTATCTTATGAGCTTAAAAGCCATCAGCTATGAGCTAATCTGTATTCCTGCGGTTAAAATTTGCGCCTTCCTTGAACTTGAAAAAATTTTCTAGTTTTCGTTCGGATACTAGTTATCTCAAGATGAAATGTAACTACTCAGGTGTTTAGACTGAAGGCTATAAGCTGAAGGAAACAAATGATTCCTGAGCGTTATTCTCTATGTTTAGGACAAAATTTCCGGCCGCTTTAAGAAAAATATTGGCTTCTGGGAGTCTTTTCCCTAAAAGTCTTCAGTCTTCAGCCTAACCAACCTGAGTAGTTACAATGAAATAATGAATGACCTCAAAAGGAACTGGAATTGTATAAAAGCTTAAAAGATTTTTTAAATACTCTGGATAGGGCAGGGGAGCTTAAATACATACGGCATGAGGTTTCCCCGCGCCTTGAAATAAGTAAAATTACAGATCAGGAGTCAAAAAGCCCGTATGGAGGGAAAGCTCTGCTCTTTGAGCAGGTAGAGGGCTCATCATTTCCGGTTGCTACAAATATATTCGGAAGTTCTCGCAGGATTTGCATGGCCCTTGGGGTAGAGCATCTCGACAGACTGAGCGAGAGGATAAAAAAGTATATAGATATTAATCCTCCAAGAAATTTAAAAGAGGCATTGAATATCATTCCCATGGCAATTAATGTTACAA
>JAIVWD010000337.1:0-3251 GCA_049190315.1 Deltaproteobacteria bacterium
CGAGCTGATGCTTGATGAAGAAGATGATAAAAACAACGCTATTGTTTCAATCAATGCAGGCGCCGGCGGAACAGATGCTCAGGACTGGGCTGAAATGCTTTTCAGAATGTATCTGAGATGGACTGAACGAAAAGGCTTTCAAGTTAAAATAATTGACTTTCAGCCTGGTGATGAAGCGGGGATTAAAGGTGTTACTTTTACCGCAAGCGGAGAATATGCATATGGATACCTTAAGGCAGAAAAAGGAGTTCACCGCCTGGTTAGAATTTCTCCATTTAACGCAAGCCGCAAAAGACAGACATCCTTTGCGTCCGTATTTGTTTATCCGGAACTTGATAAAACAATCGTTATAGACATTGAAGATAAAGACTTGCGCATTGATGTATTCAGAGCAAGCGGAGCCGGAGGTCAGCATGTTAATAAAACAAGCAGTGCTATCCGTATTACACACCTGCCTTCCGGGATAGTTGTCCAGTGCCAGCAGGAAAAATCACAGCACAGAAACAGAGAAATGGCAATGAAAGTGCTTAAAGCAAGACTATATCAACTTGAAAAGCAGAAGCAGGATGAAAAAAAACAAAAACTGCATGACAGCAAGGATGATATAGCATGGGGCAGCCAGATAAGGTCATATGTCCTCCATCCTTACCAGATGGTCAAGGATCACCGGATAAACCTTGAAGTCGGCGACGTAAACAGCGTTCTTGATGGAGCAATAGATCCTTTCATAGAGGGGGTGCTTCTTTCGCGATAGTTTTATGAATCCTTTTGATATCATTAACAAGTACTACCAAAGCAACTCAAGGGCATTTGAGATTCTAATACAACACGGCAAACAGGTCGCAAGAAAAGCTCTTGATGCCGCCAAAAAGGTACCCCAATTAAATCCGGACCTTGATTTTATAAAAGAAGCTGCGATGCTGCATGATATCGGCATGGTTTTGACAAATGCCACTGAACTGGGCTGTAAAGGCAAAAATCCGTATATTTGCCATGGATATTTGGGCCGTGAAATACTGGAAAAGATCGGGCTTCCAAAGCATGCTCTTGTCTGCGAACGTCATGTTGGCGTAGGTATAACTATCGAAGATATAAAAAACTACGATCTTCCTTTACCCAAACGCAATATGCTTCCTGTTTCAATAGAAGAGCAGATAATTTGCTTTGCAGACAAGTTCTTTTCTAAAAATTGGGATTCACTAAAAAAAGAGAAATCTGTTGAAGATATAAAGCAATACCTTAAACCCTATGGGCTTGATAAAGTTAGAAGGTTTCAGTTATGGGTTGAACTGTTTGAGTGGACATAAGAAAAGACAGTGCCTGAAGTTAATGGAAAGTAAAAAATGAAACAAAATTCAGAAATACTCATTTACCGGACAAAAGATAACGAAATCCGGATAGAAACCCGTTTAAAAGATGAAACGGTTTGGCTTACCCAAGATCAAATGGCAATGCTTTTTGGGAAAGCAAAATCTACCATAAATGAGCATATTAAAAATATTTATGCAGAAGAAGAGCTGGAAGAGAACCAAACTTTGAAGAAATTCGGAATTTCCGAATTTCAGCAGAAAGCGCCAAATTACTATAACCTTGATGCTGCAGAGGACGGCAGAAAAGCGCGCCGCCCCTGAGCAGTCCGTTCCCTCGTACATCCTGGGCGTTCGGCAACGCGAAAGTAAGCTTCACAAAATTCACCATGAAATTAAAATAGGGAAAAAGTAGACAATGAATCATGACCAATTGGTCGGTATAATCCAGCAAGGTAGAATAGAATGGTCTGCACATGCTCTAAAAAGGATGTTGGAGAAGGGGATCAGCAGAGCATCTGTGAAACATATCATTTGTACAGGAGAGATGATTGAAAATTATGCTGATGACAAACCTTTTCCAAGTGGATTATTCTACGGAATATGGCAAAATCAGCCATTGCATGCAGTTATTGCCTATGATCTTACCGAGCAAAAGATATTCTTAATCACAGCTTATTGGCCGGATGAAGAACACTTTGAAACAGACTTTAAAACCAGGAGGAGCTAATGAGTTCAACTAAAAATATTTGTCCACTTTGTGGAGGGTTTAAAAAACAGGGAACTACAACATTCACGGTAGACATGGAAGATACTCTGGTGGTGATCAGAAACGTACCAGCAACACTCTGTTCGTTATGTGGGAACGAGTGGCTTTCTGACGAAATAGCTACAAACATTGAAAGTATAGTGAACGAAGCTAAAAATATACATCGTCAAGTGGAAGTGACCCAATATCGCAAAGTGGCATGAGATAGCCGAACAAAAAAATGGAGCTGCCCACAAAGGCCGAGCCGATTCTTCTTAAGTCCAAATATTTCAGCGGCTTTTGTGGCAGCTCATTTTGGCGTTATGCCTATAAAGAATTTAGAATAATGGCAAATTTACATAAAATTCGACAGAGAATAATTGAACGGAATTATTATCTTTCATCCCATGCTGAAGAAGAAATGCTAAACGATGATCTCGAACGTAAAGATGTAGAAAATGCCATTTTAAAAGGGTGGATAGAAAAAAAGATGACACGGGATGTTCGTGGAACGAGGTATCGCATAGAAGGCCCGGCAATGGACGGAAGGCTAATTCATGTATTGTGCCGATTTCGAGAAGATACAAATCTTGTAATTGTAACCGTATACGCTTTATAGGTGAACTTATGTTATGTGAATTCTGTGGTGGAGAGACAAAGAAAAAAAAGGTAAAGCGTCAACATTGGCTCAACAAAAAGCTATACATCGTCGAAGACGTTGATGCTGAAATATGCGCTGAATGCGGAGAAAGATATTTTCATGCAAAAACACTTGATGCAATTGATGATTATCTTTCTAAAAAACATACCGTAAAAGCACACATTGACGTTGAGATAGTAAGCTTTAGCCAAGCGGTGGCATAACCAGTCGGTGAGGCTGACCGCAAAAGGTTCGGCGGTTTTTCGGAAGACCGTCTCCCGCGCGGGGAGAGTATTTGCAGTATTTGGGGTTGATTATTATAATAAAGCTTGTCTGGAAGATTTAATATCATAGATCCATATCAGCCCGCAGGTTAAATCGATATCTTCAATATTTATAGCGATCAGGGTCGATGTTCGCAGCCCAAGTATGCCCAAAAGCATGATGATATTTCCTTTTTGACCATTAAATCATGCTTCATCGTTAAACGCCCATTAATAAAAGGCAAATTGCGCTAACTGCGGGGTTTGTGGGTTATGCCTATAAAGAATTTAGA
>JAIVWD010000338.1:0-3236 GCA_049190315.1 Deltaproteobacteria bacterium
CAGCCAACTTTTTTATTTCTAAGTGTCTCCTGACCGTTCCACTGATTCAGCTTGTTTTTTTTGAACAGCACCAGCACATAGTCCTTTACAAAAGGATACTTCGCAAACATTGCATCCTTAATCTCTTCCGGATATATTCCGACAGCGGCATCGATCTTGTTCTTTTTGACCAGGTTGACAGACCCTTTATACGATCGAATAATAAATTAGTAACGTTCAAAAGTTACGGCATTTAGCTTTATTGTGGTTAACTTAAAATTTCTGACATCAAATATAGTTTGAAGCGAGGTGCTATCAGAAAAGTTTCCTGTGCGAGAATGGGCCCCTCATTAAGCTCGTCGGAGCACAGGAAACTTTTGGGTCTATCCGGGTTTCCCAACAAGTTTAACTACTGAAAATATTAGATTTTTGTATTATTGATCCTGAAAGTATATTGTAGCCATATCGGATTGTGAGGCAAAGAGCGTAGCTCTGCGTTACAATCCGATTGGCAAACAGAATGTATCAAATTGAAATGACCAGAAAATGATATCATGAATTTGATGTGTGTATTCCCGAATTATTTTGATCAGAAAAAATCCGCTTTAAACCCTATATCATCATGTTTTTACACAGCTTTTCACTGTTGGGAAACTCGGATATAGCCAAACTTTTCTGCGGTGGGTTGAGCACAGCCGGGGTTTGAAATTTTCAAGCATGCAGCCCGGATACCGGCATTTGCTTGGTTTTTATTTGACTAAATCACGATCTCTTTCTATGGCTAAAGTTTGCCAACAATAACCCAAAAAGAAAGAGATCGTGATGGAACAGCAAATTTATATAACACTTGGCTACGATTTGGCAACAGGTGATGTCAATCTTAACGAGATTGTATATCGGTTAAAAGAGCTCAGAGATCGTTTAATGCTCACAATTTTAGAGCAAATTTTAAAAAGCTATGACGATCTGATCGCTGAGCGCTTACGTCGCACGGATATCTATCCCAGCAAGAAAAGAAAGGGTCTGGGCCGACACCTGCGAAAGGATGATCCTGACAGGCGTTTTTGCCGGGGCCGTAAGGTGCGCAAAAGAGGCTATCGCCGCCAGCCCCGGAAGATATCCACTGTATTCGGTGATCTTGTTTTGCATATCCGCGAAGTTGAATGTTTAAAATGCGCAGCGCGCTATTGTCCGCTGTTAAGGGCCTTGAAAATCGGTGCCTATGCGCATAAGGAAATGAATTTGGAACACGAAGTCATTGAAGCGGTCATTGATACCAATTATCGCAGACTCATTGATGGTCGCTCCATCGATATATCCTTGGGTGGCATTCATAATATGGTTGTGGGCAGCGATGTTGATGAGCTGTATCAAGAGCCAGTTGATATAAAAAAGATGTCTGCGGTGATGGCTGACGGTACCGGCGTAAAACAGCACAAAGGCCGTAAAGGAGAACTTCGAATTGCTATCGGCATCACCGAGGCGGGTCGGGTAGAACCGCTAGGATGTTTTACCAATACGGATTGGTCGGATATCGAGCAAATTGTCAAAGATCGCATCAAGCTGGCCAAGGCACTAAACATCCCCTTTGTCTATGATGGTGAGCCAGGTCTTGATGATTTTCTAGCCGATGTGGCCGAGACGCAACGCTGCACCTGGCATGCTCCACGGGGACTTTATCATGCCCTGTGGGAAGATGGGTTAAAGAAAAAAGACAGTCAACCTGAAACGGATAAATTAAAACAACTCATCGGCATCGAGCTACCCGAGGGTGATTTTGAAATTCTTAAAGATGAAGATAAACAGCCGGTAAAAGACAGATACGAAAGCAGCAAAAAAGAGATCACCGAATTGATAAAGACCTTCAACGATAGAGGCTATCGCCATGGCGCCGCTTATCTTAAAAATATTTCTGAGCGATTATTTACTCATATTGAAATCTGGTTGAAAACAGGCGTTATTGCACCTAAAACAACATCATTACTGGAGCGTGCTTTTAGAGAAATCGGTCGTCGTCTTAAAAGAATTGCCTGGGGCTGGTCCGATAAAGCAGTCACCAATTTATCCAAGATGATTATGATTAAACAATATTCCCGTGAAAAATGGGAGCAATATTGGAAAGAAAAACTCGGCATCAAGGGCTACTTCAAGATTCAAATCGCATCGGTCACATCATGATGCCGTAACTTTTGAACGATACCAATATATTTGCAACAAAAGTACACTTTCAAAATTGCAGATCGTTATAATATCTGAAATGAATTTAGAAAAACTGATATCTGGACTTCCTCAATATATTTTGTTTGGGATTAAGCTAAAGTAAGACAAATCCTGTAATTATAACGGTTTTTAAATATGTTATCCCGCTTAATTATCATACTGCTGATAATCGTATTGTCTACTTTGATTTCAGAACACGTATACGCAGATAGCGATATGAATAAAAAAGTCGAATCAAATCATGTTATCACACCTGTAAAGTCAGGAGATAAATACAAAAATTGGATTTCTACACAGAAAATTGCTGATGGGAACTACTTATCAGTAACATGGGATTGGATAAAGGGAGGAGAAAGGACTACACCGAATGGTGATATTCCCGTTGCCGCATTGAACAAGAATTCATTTCCAGAAAAAGTTCATGAAGGTCTTACTTTCTTGTGGTTGGGTCATTCCAGTGTGCTTCTTGAAATTTCAGGATGCAGGGTTTTAATTGATCCTGTATTTTCAAAATACGCCTCTCCGGTACCGTTATTTGTTAAGCGATTCAGCAAATCACCGATAACTGTAGAAAACTTGCCTAAAGTTGATATTGTTCTGATTACCCATGATCATTATGACCATCTGGATAAAAATGCTGTAAAAATATTGTCAAGACAGGGATCTTATTTCCTTGTCCCACAAGGAGTAGGCGATCACCTTAGGGATTGGGGGATACCTAAGAAAAAAATAGAAGCGTTAACGTGGTGGCAACAAACAAAATACAATAACTTATCATTAACATGTGTACCTGCCAGACACTTTTCAGGAAGGGGGCTTTTTGACAGCGATAAAACACTGTGGGCGGGCTGGGTCATCCAAAGCGACTCTAAATGTGTGTACATCAGTGGAGACACTGGTTATGCTGACCATTTCAAGGCAATAGGGGAGGCTTATGGGCCTTTTGATTTGACCATAATTAAAGTTGGGGCATATTCAGAGCAATGGCCGGAGATTCATATCAACCCGGAAGAAGCAGTACAAGCACATATCGAGGT
>JAIVWD010000339.1:0-3200 GCA_049190315.1 Deltaproteobacteria bacterium
ACAAAAAAGGCCATCGCTTGTCGAAGGGCATACAGGCGTTCGAAGTCGAGATAGCCGCGATCCATGACGTAGACTGAACCGGCTTCGGGAACCAGAATATCGAGGACGTTGACGTCGTGCAGTTTCCCGTCGGAAATATGGATGAATTCTGGGATATCGCCGCGCAGGTTGAGCAAGGTGTGGAGTTTGACCGCGCTCTTGCTTCGACGAAATCGCGCCCATGGGAACAAAGACAGGCACAGGTCGATTGTGCTTGCGTCGAGCGCGTACACCGTCTCGTCCAACTCGACGCCAAAGTCCTCGTCGGCATACAGCCCTCGGGCTTCGGCAATGAGCACCTGGGCGAAGTCGGCATAGATGCGCCAGTCGCGATTTTCGTTGGCGTCGGCGAGCGTGCTCTTTGCGACATGAGATCGGATTCCCATATGGTAGAGCTTGGACCGATTGCCGCGCAGGCAGACTTCGATGTCTCGCAGGCTTTCTCTGTATGTAAGTTGAGCAAAGGCCATGCATAGAAACTGCTCATAGCATGTGAAAGAACGAATTCGATAATTACCGTTGTATCGATTAACGCACTTACGAAAATTCTTTTGGGGTAAAAAATCTAATACTTGTGAAAAAACTGTTCGTCCTTGATACATCGCGATCTCCCTTCGTTTATGTTCTCTCCGAAGGGGTCTACGGGGCTATGTTCTAAAAATCAAGAGGTTACCCCCTTTCAAATGAAATTATTTACTTTATTTACTGAATGTTATAGATTGTTTCGATGACCTTAACCGGACACTAGTGCTGCGTATCGAAAACATTACATCAAATGGTGGTAAGATAGAATCTCCCTATATTTCGACAATATCATACATAATAGAAAACAATATTAGTCATGGTTGCTACTATTTCCTTGACATATAAGATATATTAGGTTTATTATCCCTCCAAAACGTATGATATAGGAGAGAGGGATTGCATATGTCAAATTGCCCGATTGACCTACACTTCTCGAAAACCCATTCTAATAAGCGGATTGAGAAGGCTTATGAAGGTCTTGGAGTCAAAATCGTCACCCGGATTATCGGCTTCACCCTGTTTTTGTTAGGGGCAAAGCGGGAGGATATCGCCCAATATTTACAAATATCTATGGGAACCTTTCTGTCCTTTCTCACGCGGGCAGATCAGTACGGTCTTTTGGCATTTGAAGATAGAAGAAAATCAGCATGTAAAAAAGTAGTGACAACCGAGGCTCCGGTTAAGGTATCTTTGGCCGTGACCGAGCAAAACGTTATCATTCAATTAGGCGGTAACAATCAGGAGATTATAATCCCTCGAAAAAATCTATTGCAGTGTAAAGTAATTCTCCTCACTTTTGTAAACAACGGTTTGCTTACCGCTAAAGAGGTGTCTGATGTCCTTGGATTCTCTGTAAGGCATACCAGAGACCTAAATGGGAAGATGCATGAAGAAGACGTTTATTGCTTGATTGATAAACGAAAGGGCCAAATTCAGGATTACCGATTCACTCCTGAGATTAAGGCCGAATTGATCCAGCAGGTTGCTGCTAATGCCATAACCGGCAAACCGACTTCAAGCCGCGCCGTATCTCAACAGATCAAAGAGCGATGTAACTTGGTTTTGCCTGATCGCTCTGTACGATTACACATGAACAAATTGGCGTTGCCCAAAATATCAAAATCCCTTCCCGCTCTCGTGGAGGATTTAAAAAAAACTCAAAACCATGATAATTGATACAGTAGATGAACTTTTTCAAGACAATCATACTTCAAAGGCAAAACATCAGTCTGCCGGAATTCGACAAATAGAGGAACGAGCTGAAATGCTGGCGCTTGCTCACGGGGAGGTCAATTTAGGAACCATTGCATGGTTCACGAACCGGCATATCACTACCGTTCGCAAATGGATAATGAGATCAAAAAACGGTGGCGAATTATGCGATCAAAAGAGAAACGGACGTCCTCCAGTCTATAATGAGAAAACACAATTAAAGACCATTGCCTTTTATTGCCAGGTTTCTCCTTTGCCCGGGTGTAACAGATGGTCATTGAGATGGGCGGAAAATTATCTGAAAGAACACAGCGAAATCATCGGTTGTTCTATGAGTCATTCAACCATTCAACGCATTTTGAAAAGGCATGCCTTGCGACCTCATTTGCATAAGTATTTTTTGGCTATTACCGACCCTGACTTCTTTCCGAAAATGGAACATATTGTTAAGCTTTGTCTCCACCCTCCAGAGTATCTGTTTAACTTTGATGAATGCACGGCTCTTCAAGCCAAATCCACGCTGGCTCCGGAATTGCCTGCTGTATCCAACAAACCCAGGTACGAAGAATTTGAATATAGGCGCAATGGAACCATAGATCTTATGGCCTTTCTAAACCCTAAAACAGGCAAAGTCTTCGGTAGATGTACCCCAAATCACAATACGCAAACACTATCCCGAGTTTTCAAAGAACACGTTAATACCCTGCCTTCAGATGCTCCACTTCATTACATCATGGACAATTTAAACACCCATTTCAATGATGAGTTTTGTAAAACCGTTGCAGAATTAAGTAATGTAATCTATGATCCCCTCAGAATCGGCATTGAACGTCGTCAGTGGCTTCAGAGGGAAGACAAACGGATTGTAATCCACTTCACTCCTTTTCATGGTTCCTGGCTGAATATGATTGAGATATGGTTTGGCATACTCAACAAAAAATGTTTGAAGCACCAATCATTTGAATCAGTACAGCTCTTACAGGAAACCATAGAAGAGTTTATTGAGACTTGGAATACATACTTTTCTCACCCATTCACATGGACATATACAGGAGAGGGATTACACGAAAAAGCCATTACCCGGTTCAATAAGCTACTTCTCATCGAAAGTAAACAGATGGACATCAAATTTCTAACAAAACAACTGCTCCTAATGTCCAACATCGCCAAAACATACCACAAAAAAGTCCATACTAAGATATGGAAAAAGCTTCATGATTTGTTTATTGATAAAAAGGATTATATCAACAGCATTATCAGTGCTTCCATTAAAGAGCGCCAGATAGCAAAAGCACACATGGCGTTAGATCAATTCAAGGCTTTCATAATCTGAATAACTCACAGCGAAATACCAGCACATGAATAACCCAAATTGCCAAAATCAAGAACAGAATTTATGAGACGCTGCACTAGTTTTCCTCGTT
>JAIVWD010000340.1:0-3195 GCA_049190315.1 Deltaproteobacteria bacterium
CTGGAGAATCCGATTTTATTATAAAAGGTATTGGCGGCAGAGTTATTATTTCAGTTCCTGTTGATAGCCTTAAGACCGCATGGAAAGAGCCATTCAAGGATCTTTAAAAGAATTGAGTTTATATTATAGGAATTTTCGTTTTATGCCTAATGAATTCGGTATGATAGAATAGATGAGTAAAAAGTGCCTAAAGTGAGCTAAAGTGCCTAAAATGCCTAAAGTTGTGGTACGCCTTCGGCGTGCTATCTATTTTCAGAGCTTGATTATAACTTCAGCCGAAAATAAAGTGAGCAAAATTGTATGGTAAAAAAGTTAAAATTAGCAGCGCCGAAGGTGCATTCATTAACTTTAGGCACTTTAATATACTTTAGCGCACTTTAGACACTTATTTTGCGGAGAGATGTCCGAGCTGGCTGAAGGAGCACGACTGGAAATCGTGTGTGCTGTCAAAAGCGGCACCGAGGGTTCGAATCCCTCTCTCTCCGCCATTAATTAATCAGGAAAATATATGTCCTACCTTGTTCTTGCTCGTAAGTATCGACCCCAAACCTTTGACGAGGTTATAAAACAAAACCACGTCACCCAAACTTTAACTAACGCTATCAAATCGCGTCGGGTTGCCCATGCAATTCTCTTTACCGGACCAAGAGGGACCGGCAAAACCACTGTAGCACGAATATTGGCAAAGGCTATGAATTGCAAAGAGGGCCCCACCCCGATGCCTTGCAATACATGCAGATCATGCCGTGAAATTACTGCAGGAAATGCGGTTGACGTGTTTGAAATTGACGGTGCATCGAACAACGGCGTTGAACAAATTAGAAGTCTGCGTGAAAACATAAACTACATGCCGGCTCACAGCCCTAACAAGATATACATTATAGATGAAGTCCACATGCTGACTATCTCTGCATTTAACGCTCTGTTAAAAACTTTAGAAGAACCCCCATCACATGTAATGTTTATTTTTGCAACTACCGAGCCCCATAAGATACCTGTAACTATACTTTCCAGGTGCCAGCGTCACGACTTCAAACTCATTGATATCGAGTCAATTTCAAATCATATGAAGGATTTATGTTCTAAAGAACATATTGATATAGCTGAAGAAAGTCTGATGTTGATTGCCCGCGAAGCCGGGGGAAGCATTAGAGATGCCTTAAGCCTTCTTGACCAGGTAATGGCCTGTTCGGAAGGAACTATTAACTACAAGAACATATTAGACATTCTTGGAGTTGCCGACAGAAAAATAATTTTTGATATTTCAAATGCAATTTTACGAAAGGATATTCCCGAAGCTCTTAATGTAGTGGATGAAATTTATGACCGCGGATATGAAATAAAAAAATTTTATGCGGACATTATTGAACATTTCAGAAATCTGCTTGTTGTAAAGATGGGCAAGAATATCAGCAAACTGATAAATCTCCCTTCACATGAAATAGATTTAATGCAAGATCAGGTTCAGGATATTTCCGAATCTTATTTGAACCAGATTTTTGATCTTCTCTTCAAAGAGGAGGCTTCGATAAGGCTTTCAGCTCAACCAAAGTTGGCGCTTGAGATAGCCTTTATCAGACTATCTCAGATAAAGCCTGCCTTACCTATTGATTTGCTTATAGAAAAACTTGATGATTTAAAAAAAAACCTTCCGGCAATTCCCGCTAATTATGCAGTTGCTGAAAATGAGGACGCTTTAAAATATTATAGTAAGGAACCGCAAGGGATTTCAGAAGAGCCGACTGATTCAACGGAGCTTAAAGAATCTTGCAGCTCCCCTTCTTCTTATGATCCTGATGATAATCTTGAAATTACATGGAATAAACTCCTTGATATTTTTTCAAAAAACCATCCTGCTCTTGCTGCAAATCTGGCAAAGTGTTCCCTGAAAAAACTTACCAAACAAAATATTGAAATTGAGGTGCATGGTAATGGTTATAATATAAATATGATAAAGCGTGATAAAAATGTTGCTATCATAAAAGAAATATGCAGTAAGTTTTTTGGTGAAAAGATGAATCTGACCATAAAAGCCGGCAACAAACAAAATAGTGAAAAAAAACAGGGGGAAAATCAAAACAACAATTTGAAGCAAAAAGCATTGAGTCACCCTCTGGTAACAGATGCAATCGAAATTTTTAACGGAAAAGTTGTTGATGTAAAGATTATGTAACGGTTCACGGTTCCAGGGTTCACGGTTCACGGTTCCAAAATTTTGTACAGGAGGTATTTACTCATGAAAGGCATGGGAAACATGATGAAACAGGCTCAAAAGCTTCAGGCCAAGATGCTTAAAATGCAGGAAGAGCTGGCAGATAAAACCGTTGAAGCAACGGCCGGTGGAGGTATGATTAAGGCTGTAGCAAATGGCAGGCAGCAGATCTTATCAATCCAGATAGAAAAGGAAGTCGTTGATCCTGATGATGTTGAAATGCTTCAGGATTTGATACTTGCTGCAGTAAATGACGCTCTTGCAAAATCACAGGAAATGGTTTCAGGAGAGATGAGCAAACTTACCGGCGGTCTTAAAATACCTGGAATGTAATTATTATGAGTCACTATCCATTATCAATCATGAACCTGGTTAAAAATATCTCCCGGCTTCCGGGGATAGGAGAAAAAACTGCCGAACGCCTCACTCTGCATATAATTCGTTCTCCGCTAAAAGAGGTTGAACAGCTTTCCCTGAGCATCCTGGAAACCAGGAAAAAAATAAGATCATGTTCCATCTGTTTTGGCCTGAGCGATAGCGATATCTGCAATATTTGCAGCGACAGTGCAAGAGACAGCTCATTGTTGTGTGTGGTGGAACAGCCCGCCGATATGGTGGCTATCGAAAAGTCAGGTGCTTTTAAAGGAATTTATCATATTCTTCAGGGCGCTATGTCTCCGATGGACGGCATAGGGCCTGACGATATAAGGCTCAAGGAGCTGCTATCAAGAATAAAAGATAATAACGTAAAAGAGGTTGTCCTTGCGACAAGCACCACTGTTGAAGGTGAAGCCACAGCATTGTATATTTCTCAGCGTTTAGAAAATTATCCGGTTAAAGCAACTCGTATTGCTTCAGGAATACCGATAGGTGGTGATCTGAAATACATTGATCAGATTACCATAAAAAGAGCTATGGAAACACGGCATGCCATTTAATACAATAAAACCTTCAGATATATTTATTTGCAAAAAATGCGGTGA
>JAIVWD010000341.1:0-3188 GCA_049190315.1 Deltaproteobacteria bacterium
TACATCTACAATTTTTTTATCAATAGATTCTTCTCTGCCAGTGCGTGTCCGTATGCACTCAGGCCTTTTTGATAAAGCTTTAAAATTCATATCCCTTCTTTGTGCCTTTGTGCCTTAGTGGCTGAACTGTTACGTTTAATGAAAGATTTTTCAACTGATACTTTTTTCAATGGCAAAATAAAGGTTAAGCAAAACCGGTCTGGTTACCGTTTTTCCATAGATGCTGTTTTATTGGCCTATCATGCCGGCAAGTGTCCGGGCGGCAGGATTCTTGATCTGGGAACGGGCTGCGGCATTATCCCCCTGATAATGGCGTACCGTAATCCGAAACTCACAGTTTATGGAATTGAGGTGCAGAAAGAACTCGCTGATATCGCAACTATAAATGTTAAATCGAACAATATGGAAAATCAGATTACTATTCTTTGCCGAGATATGAAAGAGCTGAATTGTGATATGATTTCAGGGCCGGTTGATATGGTCGTCAGCAATCCTCCATACCGGAAGGTTTTATCCGGAAGAATGAACCCTGATCAACAAAGGGCTGTTGCCAGGCATGAAATCAAAGCTACACTTTTCGACGTTATTGAAACCGCTCGCAGGATGCTGCGTACTTCGGGAAAAATTGTAATGGTTTATTCCTCAGATCGCCTAACTGATATTATTACACAAATGCGCTCTTTCAATATTGAACCGAAATTCCTTCGCACTATTCATTCCAACAGAAACTCAGAAGCAAAACTGATTCTTGTGGAAGGGATCAAAGGGGGTCGACCGGGCGTAACGATTGCTTCTCCTCTGATAATCTACCGTAAAGACGGTTCATACACCAGCGAAGTAAAGCAAATGTTTATGCCGTCAAGGAGTTCATAACAAGACCCGTGATTACCTTTGGATAAAAATATGTTGATTTCCTTGGCATTCTAAGGCCATTATTTGCAATATCGCGTACCTGCTCAATCTTTGTTGGATTAAGAATAAAGGAAATATCGCATTTGCCTGAGACTGCTGCTTCTATGGCCTGTTTTTCACTGCTGGAATAAGTTATAATATTCTCGTTATCTAATTTTGAATTATCAAAACCAAATATTTCTATAAAAATCAAACGGGTCAGAACGGTAACATCAAGATATCTTAATGCTTCTGGAAGTTCATTGGAAAACATCCGCTCCATTACACCTGATTTAAGCGTCAGCAGATAAAATTTCATAGAGCCTTTCATCAAGACCCCGATAATGTTTTTTGAAGCATTTGATTTAAGAATTGATATAAATTCAGCCCGGGCTCTTTCGAAATCACTGTCCATAAAAGGAATTGTCAAAATATCAAAATAATCCTCTGCGTTGTTAATAAAAGAGGCTGTTATTGAACTTTTCAGGCCTTTAACCATGCGGTGAGCAGGCAGTATTACCAATCCGGTATCTTCCATGCCGTTAAGATACATCATTACATAATTAGCCGGATGATCTTTATTAAAATCCGGATTGCTGCTCGATATCCAGTCTCTATAGTCAAGGGCAGTTTCATAACGATGGTGCCCATCAGCAATAAAAAGTCTTTTCTCCTGCATTGCATTGGAAACATATCTGCAGGAATCTAAATCGGTTATGCGCCACATCCTGTGCCTGTGGCCATCATAATCAGTAAACTCTATTTCTGGTGTCTGCTTTAATGCCGGCCCCTTTAATTTATCAATTATTATGTTTTTACTATCTGAATAAAGGGAAAAAATAGGGCTGAAATTTGCATGGCATGACTTCATAAGTCCAAATCTTTCCGTTTTAACATTGGAAAATGTACTCTCATGTGGAACAATAACACCATTTTTAAACGGCTCCAGAGCAACTAAAGCAATAATTCCATAACGCGTGAAAATTTTATTTTCTAAAGAAAAATCCATGGATGTTAAATAAAATGCAGGCGTTGTATCCTGTTCCAGTATATTTTCTGAAAACCAGTTTTTTAAAAAGTCAGATGCTCTGGTATAATAATTATTATTGACATTATCGTTCTCAGTTGTCTTGCCTAATATCAGCCTTATAATGTTCTGTGGATGTCGTTCATAGAAATCATGCTGCTCCTGCTTTGAAATAACATCATAAGGCGGAGTTACTACATCAGACAAGTTGCGAATTTTTTGCGGGTTATATAAGATTCCTCTGAAAGGGAGGACTTCAGCCATTTTATTAATTCCTTTGTTTTAACCTAAATTGAGCGATTTTTTACTCGACCTGCACCAATCTCTTGCGCATCAAGGACTTGCGAAAAGTCTCGACATATCCATTGGTATGCCTACGCTTTTCGCAAACCTTGCTGCATCAAGATTTCGGCACATTTCTTCGCAAAAAATCGCTCAACTTAGTTTGAAATGTTAAATAAAAAAGAGGTGAATACTAAAAAAAATAATCTTGTTCAAGCAAAATATGAATTAATCGTGACGTCATTCCGGCGAAAGCCGGAATCCAGAATAATTGCAAGAGCTTAATGAAGCTGGATGCCGAATCCGTCATCCCGGACCACGATCCGGGACCGGCATGATGGCAGAACTTTGGACTCTTAAATTATTTAGAGCATATTGACAGTTCAAATCAAAAATTATATTGACTCCTACCTGCTCCAAATTATATTTTTGGGGCATTGGATTGGAGAGGTTGCCGAGCGGCTGAAGGCCCCGCTCTCGAAAAGCGGTATCCTGTTAATAACGGGATCGTGGGTTCGAATCCCACCCTCTCCGCCACGGATTAAATGTTTCGGAATTTTTACAACTTATTGAAATTCCCCCGCGACTTTAGCCGAGTCGTTAAATTTATAGTAGGGGCGATCCTTGTGATCGCCCCAATCAGGGCTTTTATTCGCCCCAATCAGGGCGATCACAAGGATCGCCCCTACCGGAGAGATGTCCGAGCTGGTTGAAGGAGCACGACTGGAAATCGTGTGTGCTGTCAAAAGCGGCACCGAGGGTTCGAATCCCTCTCTCTCCGCCATCAGGGAATTGGGAATAAACAATATACCATCTTGCTTGTCTTTTTGCCCATCTTCGGCGTTGCGGCTTTCGTTACATAGCCTTGCTATGCGCCTTCAGCCGCGCCTTGAAGATGAACAAAAATCCTGCGCAATCTTGGTATATTCTTTATTTCCAAGTCCCTTAAAAAATGTGAACGAAAAAAAGTCGGGGATTATTTAATAAT
>JAIVWD010000342.1:0-3171 GCA_049190315.1 Deltaproteobacteria bacterium
GGACAAAAGGCTTGCTAATGAGGTTGCCAAAAAGATTGAAGCTAAACTTGTCTTAAATGAGTTTGAATTTGAAAAAAATAAGCCTTCCGTTGCTACATTTAAGGAAATAGCTGAATTATGGATTGTTCAACCTCATAACTGGAAAGAATCTACAAGGGAAGCCTATGGGCTCAATTTAAACAAACACATACTGCCAGCTTGGGGGTCTATTCCCGTTAACGAGATAAAGCGTAAGGACCTGAAAGTTTTTTTTGATAATATTTACGCAAAAGGATTGACTTTAGGGACAATCAAATTGATACGAGCGCCGATGAACGGTGTTCTTTCATATGCTATTGATCTTGAATTGATATATTCAAATCCAATGCGAGATGTGTTGCTTAAATACAAGAAGAACAGGTTTGACATAGATCCTTTAACGGAATCAGAATCATTGCTTTTATTAGAACAGGCGAAAACCTTCCTGAATGGAGCTTATTATCCATCAATATTATGCGCTCTCCGAACAGGGCTTCGTATCGGTGAAATACAAGCCTTAAAGTGGCGGGATATTGATTTTGATAAGCGGCTGATAGAAGTAAAGAGGAGCTTTCGCAAGGGCAGAATGACAGACACAAAAAACCATAAGCGCAGGCGTGTTGATATGACTCGACACCTTACCGAAACAGAACAGCACAAAAAAGAGCTGCCCTGGAAGCTTGTAGGCTTTTTTCTGAATTTGTGTTTACTGGTACAAGGAATGAGATGTTAAACCGGATATCATTCAAGAATGCTTTAAATAGATGCACAAAAAAGGCTGGATTGCGACAAATCCGAACCCATGCCTTAAGGCACAGTTATGCTACAATCAGATTAATGAAGGGTCATAATGTTGGAGATGTGAGCTATCAGCTTGGTCACAGCAGCATAAAAATCACTTATGATGTTTATGCACACTGGATGCCTGGGCAGTTTAAATCCGAAGTGGATGAACTTGATAATATGCAACAATCCGCAACCTATACGCAACCAGTTAACAGGGCTGCTGATGTTTTATAGTGATTTCAATAGCCTTTCATGAATATTGTCAAATCCGCCGTTTGACATTACCAGAACAAGGTCGCCGGGCTTTGCAGTGTTTTCAAGATATTTTATTATAGATTCCGTGTCCGGGAAGTAGTGTGCGTCCTTTCCTCTATTCTGCAGATCCTTAACAAGTTTTTCAGATGAAAAATGCTCATCCGGGGGGATCTTGTTGAGAAGAGGAGGTTTGCGGATACAAATAATATCTGCATGATCAAATGAAAGAGGATATATGTTCTGGAAGATGTTTCGCATGCTGGTATTGGTTCTGGGTTCAAAAACAGCTATTAGCCTTTTGTTTTGATAAAATGATTTAACAGCTCTTACAGTTTCTTTAACAGCAGTAGGATGATGGGCAAAATCATCCATAACTGTAATGCCTCTTTTTTGGCCTCGTATTTCCTGACGTCTCTTTACACCCTGAAAACTTTCAAGTGCTTTCGCGATAACCTCGTTCGGTATCATTAATTTGTCGGCTACAGCAACTGCCGCCAAGGTATTTAACAAATTGTGCTCTCCGAAGATTCCGGTTTTAAAGGTTTTAAAAGTTTTACCTTGTTTTAAAACCTCAAAAAAAGTCCAGGGAGGTGCATAGGATACTTTCCCCAGGCCCCATGCTGAACTCGTATTTTTTCCATATTTAATAACGCAGCATTTCCTGCCGCTGATAAGTCCGTCTATGTTTTTATCGCTGTCAAAAGCAATTAGTGTACTTTTTTGTGAAATGCCTGATATAAAAATATCAAAAGCCTTTTTGACTTGGTCAATATCTTTAAAAATATCGGCGTGGTCAAATTCAACACTTGTAATAACCGCCATGTGGGGATCGTAATGTAAAAATTTCGGCCCCTTGTCAAAATATGCCGTATCGTATTCATCTCCCTCTATTACGATGAATTCTCCTTTGCCAAGCCGGTAGTTGCTGTTGAAGTTTCTTAATATTCCTCCAATAATAAATGAGGGATCAAGTCCCGCGACATAAAGTATCCAGGCCATAATAGAGGAAATCGTTGTTTTACCGTGAGTTCCTGTAACAAGTATTGTTTTCTTACCATCTGCAACAAACCTGTTAACTGCCTGGGGCATTGAACAGAAATTGAGCCCCAGTTCATTCATTTTGTTAATTTCAGGATTATCCTTTTTTACTGCATTTCCAACAACTATAAGATCGTGAGCGCTGAAAATGTTCTTTTCATTAAAACCTTCTGCGACTTTTATACCCTTGCTAAAGAGAAAATCGCTCATGGGAGGATAGGTTTTTTGATCCGAGCCCGTTACTTCAAAACCCATATCCTTGAGCATGCCGGCAAGCGCAGCCATGCCTGTGCCGCATATGGCGATAAGGTGTATATTTTTCACTCTGTCAGGGATTAAGTTCTTATTCAGATCCATAGCTTGCAGATCACTTAGATTTTTTGTAATAATTCACCACGGATTTTCACGGAATTACACTGAATTATAAAAATATCCTTCTCAACATTATAACCATGGCCAAAGTTATTTTTTACCAAACCCTTATTGTTCATTGTTTACAATTTTCAGTGAAACTCTGTGTCCTTCTGTGGTGAACTTTTACTATTTTTTTTCATCAAGGTCTTTTTTAAATTTCTTTTCCAGTTCGGCAAAGAGATTTTTTTTCTTTTTTTCCTGTTCTGCCTTAAAAAGCTCTATTTTTTGTATATAATCCTTTTTAGCACTTTGAAATTTTTTGAGTTCTTTTTCAAGATTATCTTCTGTTGCCTCCTGGGGAATTTCTTCTAATAGTAAGTGATCTTTTATAAAAAGTTTGGTCCCAAAGGCTCCTTCGACAACATCTATGATATTCATTTCGTTAAGCTTCCTGCATACGAAATTGCCCTGTTCCAGGGAGAATGATATTGTCCGGCAAACTTCATCGATTGAAGGTGATGCTGAATTCCGGTGTTCAAGAATCCTTATTGCCGCAACTACAAGATGAGCAGCAGAATAAAAGTCTTTACCTTTCATGATAAACCTATTTAGTGCCTGAACGAAAACTGCTAATTTTCCCAATTTCTGCGTCAGGCTTAAATTTTAATCCTCAAAATACTCAATGTATTCCTGCGGTTAAAATTTGCGCCTTCCTTGAAC
>JAIVWD010000343.1:0-3154 GCA_049190315.1 Deltaproteobacteria bacterium
TAGACTTTCAGATAATTAATTTCACAAGGCCAGAAGGAGGAAGGCGTATTAGTTATACGTCGACGACTGATAACACAGTGAAATTATTTATCTGAAAGTCTATAGCGGAATTTATGATAGTCAATGCCGTACCTTTGTGCCTTATAGCTGAATTTACGGGGAGTTGTATTTAGTGTTTTTGCTGCCATTGCGCTGTTCCCTTTAGCATTTTTAAGGGCATCAATTATCATTTCTTTTTCAAGGTTTGCTACAGCATCTTCAAGAGATTGAGCCGGCAGGGTGCCTGATTCTGCTCCGGTTTGCAGAGTCGGAGGAAGATAATAACTGTGTATTACTCCCTCTTCGCATAAAAGTACAGCCCGTTCGATGCAGTTTTCAAGCTCCCTGACATTCCCCGGCCAGTGATAATCCATAAGCATGTCAATAGCTGGCGTGGAAAACCTTTTGATGTTTTTGTTATTCTCCTTTGCATATTTTTTAAGAAAGTAGTCGCTCAAAAGCAAAATGTCTGTTTTTCGTTCCCTTAAAGGAGGTATATAGATGGGGAAAACGTTAAGTCGATAATAAAGGTCATCCCTGAAAACCTCTTCTTCTATAGCCTTTTCCAGGTTTTTATTGGTAGCTGCCAGTATGCGTACATCTGACTTTATGGTTTTATATCCCCCAACGCGTTCAAATTCTTTTTCCTGTAATATACGCATGAGCTTTACCTGAACGTCAATGCCTATAGATCCTATTTCATCCAGAAAGATTGTTCCTTTATTGGCCAGCTCGAATTTGCCCAGCTTTTGTTTAATAGCGCCGGTAAAGGCTCCTTTTTCATGCCCGAAAAGCTCACTTTCTATAAGGTTTGAAGGAAGTGCCGCACAGTTTACTTTAACAAATGGTTTTTTAGATCTATTGCTGTTATAATGTATGGAGTTTGCCACAAGCTCTTTGCCGGTTCCGCTTTCTCCTCGAATCAATACCGTTGCATTACTCTTGCAAACCTGAGTGATCATCTGAAAGACTTCTCTCATCTTGTTGCTGTTTCCGATAATATCAGTAATTTGGTATTTCTTTTTCAGTTCGTTTCTAAGTCTTGTATTTTCTTCTCTAAGTTGTTCCTTTTCAAGATGGATTATTTCCAGATTAACTACATGCCTTGCAATCATCGTGGCTATTACAGAAATAAGTTTTTTACCTTCTTCTAAGGAATAATTTTCATCATATGTCTTGTCTACGCTGATGGCTCCTATAATCTGGCCGCCCTTTGTTACCGGTACACATATGAACGAAAGCTCATTGACATGTTTTGACTTTCTGGAAGCAGTACGGTCAAGAAAGAGAGGCTCCTCGCTTATCTTGGGTATTGCTATGGCTTTGCCGGTTTCAATTACCCTGCCTGTGATGCCCTCACCCAATTTGTATTTTCCACTTTTCATGGCGGCCCTGGAAAGGCCGTGAGCAACCTCTATGTTTATCTCATTACGCAGAGGATTCAGAATAGTAATGGTTCCACGGATCATATCCATTGAGTCAGACAGAATATCTAAAACCTTATATAAAGATTGTTTGAGATCCAGGTGCTCATTCAGGGTTTTGCTGATTTCATAAAGCAGGGTAACGTCTTCTATCCGTTTCATGGCACACATTTTTGCAATATTCTCCAATTTGAAGTTTTGAATAACCTTACAAGACTCGTTAATCTTCCGCTGAGAAAAAAGAAAAGTTTTTGTATCCGTTCATACTTTTTTAGCTCACTCCATCACTCCAATACTCCGTGAACTGTTACCCTTTCTCAAACAGTGTAAATTATTTTTGTCTCGTCAATCATTGGAACTGCCTATCGGGATGTTAAGTTATCGCGGTGTTCTCATTTCGTCAAGAAATCAATAACGTTGACATCCCTCCAACAATTCTTTATCTTCTCAATTTAATTGATATTTTGCATGAAGATCACATGAACAAGGCAGCGCTCCCCCAAAGCCGCCCCTTTTTAAGTGCGGGACAGAACTGAAAAAGAGAATCGATTATCAAGAAAGGCAACAAGGACGTTCTAATCACTGAAATGTACGAGAGCGTTATGAGTTTCCTCACTTATTCTTTCAGGTAATAGAGTTTAACTCTTGGGAAATTATAGTGAATACGTCCAATACAATTTATGCCCCAGGATCCAGAATTGTCGTTCGTGATGCTGAATGGCTGATTCGGAGAGTTGATCGGACTTCAACCGGTGGGCAGGCACTGAATGTTACCGGCATATCTGAGCTGGTTAAGGATAAAGAGGCTATTTTCCTAACAGAAATTGAAAAAGCTATTGAAATCCTTGATCCTGCAGAAACAAAACTTGTTAAGGATAAATCCAGCTCATATCAGGCTTCATTGTTATACATGGAAAGCCTGCTTAGAAAAACCCCGCCGACAGACGAAAACCTGTATATTGGACACAAGGCGGCAATGGATTCTGTGCCGTATCAGCTTGATCCGGCTATACAGGCTCTCAAACAACCCAGGCAGCGCATTCTAATTGCAGATGCTGTGGGGCTGGGCAAAACGCTTGAAGCCGGAATATTGCTCAGCGAGCTTATACGCAGAGGAAAAGGCAAACGTATCCTGGTGCTTGCAGTAAAAAGCATGCTGACACAGTTCCAGAAGGAAATGTGGAGCCGTTTTACAATCCCGCTTACCAGACTTGATTCAGTCGGCATTCAACGTATCCGTTCACGGATTCCAACCAATCATAATCCATTCTACTATTATGACAAATCAATCATCTCAATTGATACTTTGAAGCAGGATGCTGAATATCGGACTTATATCGAGAATGCCTATTGGGACGTTATTGTCATTGATGAAGCGCATAATGTTGCCCAGAGGGGTCATGGTTCCTCATTGCGTGCAAAGCTTGCCAAACTGCTGGCAAGACGTTCTGATACGCTTATTATGCTGTCTGCAACACCTCATGACGGCAAGGCGCGCAGTTTTGCAAGTCTCATGAATATGCTTGATCCTACCGCGATTGCCAACACTGAAAATTATGGTCCTGAAGATATAAAAGGTTTGTACATAAGACGTTTTAAGAAAGATATTCAGGATCAGGTTGAATCAGCTTTTAAGGAAAGACAGATCAGTGTTGCGCGCTGTAATGCTTCTCCAACAGAAGAAGATGTAT
>JAIVWD010000344.1:0-3134 GCA_049190315.1 Deltaproteobacteria bacterium
ATTCGGGGCGGAAGCTCAGATAGAAACAATCGAAGATGAGGAAAGCATCACGCTCAACATCAAGGGTGAAAGTTACCGTCTCAAAGAAAAGCGGCGCGCCGGCTTGTTGGGTCGTCCTAAACCCCTCTCAGAAAAAGAAAAGGAGCTGCCAACCGAAACTGATGTTGCTATCATTGGCGGCGGGTATACTGGTTTGAGCGCAGCGCGCACGCTAGCGAAAAGTGGCACAGGCGTTGTTGTCCTCGAACGGGAAACCATTGGCTGGGGGGCCAGTTCCCGTAATGCTGGTATCACTAGCAGCGGCCTGAAAGCTGGCATGATGACTATTTTCAAGCGCTATGGCAAAGAATATGGTCTGAAATTCTGGCAAGCTTCGCTGGATATGCTGGGACTGATCAAAGAACTCGACATTGAAGAAAGAATAGACTTTGATTGGCACCAGAATGGTTTCATTATCAATCTGGCGAAACACAAAATTCTCATTGCGTTTGTATGTCTGCTCCGCGTCCGTCATTTTATTAACATCCCCAGGTAATCACGGTGGGTATTTTGCCCCAAACCGCTAAAATTCAATTGGTCGATAATGGTTACAATAACTTACATTTCGTATGTTGAAAATATTTTACTTCTAATTCACGCAATATTTGAAGAAAAATCAGTTATGTACCTTCAAACAACCACCATCGATCATGTAAATTTTTATATGCCGAACACGGTACTTCGACCAACTGGCAGACTTTTTTATGCAAGTCACTAAGTCCTTGCACATCTACTTGTATTGGGACTTTATTTTTGATGATCTCTGACAGGTGAATATTTCGGCAAAAATACCGAATATTATTCCATGTGGGCTTTTTGGTATTCATTTTCTGCGGCAGAATCGGAAGTTTTTCTATCTTCTGCTTGGCCATATTCAACCGTATATTTCTTTCGATAAGCGATACGATCATCAATGCAAAAAAATAAAGTAGCAATACTGCTTCAATCCGGCTTTCTTTTTTAAGAAAGACCGGGGCGACATCTAAGATTGACTTCTTGGTGTACATCCGCTTTTCAAGATAGGATTGTCGCTTATACATTCTCAACACTTCGGCAGCATCCAATAAATGATTATTGGTGATAAGAGGGAAAAGGCCGTCTGTTTTTGATACACTTATAGTAGCTTGTTCATTTATCTTCCACTCGAGCCCATAGTTAAATGACCATTTGTTTTCATATATTGGATCACCCGCCCGGCGCCTGGTTGATGGGATTCTTTTACAAATCTGCTTGCGCCCTTTAGTGATTTTTACATCTATTAACCCTTCTACTTTCTCGCAAATCTTATTGACCGCTTTGGTAATCTCTTTTTGCGTTTTTAAATGATAGGCATTGAGTTTGGGTATCAGTTCTTTCAACGCCTTTTGGGCCGTTGCTATTTTTCTCAGCCTTCTTTTTTTATCTTCCTGCTCTTTAGAGCTGGAATGCACCCATATAATCCGATAGCCTTTTGTGTTTTTGCCGGCTTCATATGTTCTGAATTTATTGATTTCTGCCTTTTTGCGAGAATGTTGGATTTCAAAAGCATCTTCCCATTTAACATCATTGGTTTTAATATAATCCCTAAAACTTTTTGACTCTTTATGGTACTTTGGAATGATGGTGATGAAGTAGCCGTTATTTTCATCAATGTATGCCAGATTTTTGATGTTGCATAATTTGCAGTCGGCGATGTAAATAAAATCTTCTTTGTGTATCAAGGCCCGCAGTTCATTCCAGTTTGGAATATGGGTTGTGTCATCATCCCGGTTGCCATTATAAGCCTTGTAGCTGAGCGGGACATGGCCGTCAGCAGTAATGTTCAAACCAAAAACAATCTGCTTGCAGTCAGGACGAAAATCCTTATTATGTCCATGCTTGAGCTTAACCGCATCCGGATCGGGGTTCGCGTATTTGCCAATGAATGTAACCGTTGTGCTGTCATTATGAATTTCATCTGTCAGCAGCTTGTGCAGTTTAATGGCATTGCATGATACCTCGGTCATTAACGAATGCCGGTCGGCCGTAAAAAGTGTGCTAAGAGATCTTGCTAAACGATCATCGTTAAACTTGTCTGCATTTACGGATTCATTTGTGAGCCCGTCTGCATATTTTGCCAGCCACTCCTGGACTTTATATAGCGGCTTGTTGTCACAGATAATATTTGCGGTAATAATGCACAGGCTTTCGGCATGCTCAGCCAGACAATTGTTAGAGGCAGGAACATATTTTTTAAATAAATTATACAGATCAAGCGAACTCATATAATGCTTGACCATCGGCAAAACATCGACTTGTTTGAACCGTGTTTCAAATTGCTTCATAGCGCCTCCTATTTGGCTTGTATAAGGCGTTATAAAACAATTAAAGGGTAAAGTCTAGATATTTTTTATCTGTAATAATATAGGCAAGTTAGGCAAATAGTTAGCAATAATCGGTATAAATCTTGAAATTTAATTTTTCAGGTGCGAAATGTAAGTTAAGATGCGTTGACCTTGCGACCATATCCGTTAGCGAAGAAGGCCGCAATTTAAAAGCCTCTATTGCAATTTTTGCAAAAACGATAACGGGAGTCTGGGAGCAACATCCAATTCGATATGCTTTTGGTGCACCGGACACTGAATTTTTCAATAAATGGAAAGAAAGAGATTTCGCTCATGGTTTTTTTACACAGCTTGGACCATCAGTGCAATACTGGGGATCACCAACAACCCCAATCCTAATGGATTCATTTTTATTACCAAGAGGTATGCAAAAAATACTTATCCCTACATTTCGTCTAAAGGGGTTAATAAAAAGCTTTTTTCAAAAAATTCTTTTTCGCAGTTAACTGGCTCTTTAAGTCACCTGCTCCAACCAGCCCTGTTCAGGCCCTCCGGCAATATCTCTGCATTTTACTCGATAAGAAAAGCAAAGGTTTAATCTGCCCGGCGCACAAGCTCTGTATGCTTGATTATGTCGGTTAACGTAATTTGTTGGTATCCTTCTTGTGCACAATTTTTCTACAAAGAACAGAAAAATCCCCCACAACTTCAATATAAGCCGTGGATGAGCCTAAATTGCAGATATATCTACGATGGTATCTGTAAAAAATCAGGCTTTTTAAAAGTACCGAT
>JAIVWD010000345.1:0-3130 GCA_049190315.1 Deltaproteobacteria bacterium
ACCCTGACAGGCTTTAATGCACTTATAACTTTAAAATTAGCACGCCGAAGGCGTACCACAACTTTAGGCACTTTAGCTCACTTTAGGCACTTAGCAGTGTGTGTCAGGGCGCCTTTGATGACTAATGTAAACAAGCCACCTCCTATGGTGGTGATTTTACTATGGCTTAATTCCTAATATGGGAAATATGTTTGATACAATATATTTATATACTTTCTTGATCTCTTTTTTTGTCTTTTTCCTTATATTATTCGGTAGAAATGAGGGCCGGTCCAGTAGAGAAGAGAGCCCGTCTCCCCAGAACATTCCTCCAAAAGTTGCGGCATCTTCTTCTTTTGGTTCTAAATCATTCATGGCAGCCCAGGCTAAGGTCCATGAGCGCTCCATATTGTCAAGCGAATATCCGCCGCAACCAAGCGCAAGCAATTTTGCAGATGCCTGTTTAATTATTTTCACAGCTTTAATAAAGGCATTGTTGGTTAGTTGAAGATGGGTTAAAGGATCTGAAGAAATAATATCAACGCCTAAAATAGCAAATGTAATATCTGCTTTAAATGCACGCGCAACAGGTGGGAATACCCTTTCAAAAGCCCATAGGAATTCTTCATCTCCTGTATTTTCAGGTAGAGGAAAATTAATATTATACCCTTTTCCTTTTCCCTTGCCAATTTCATTTTCAAACCCTGTTTTCCACGGAAAAAGAGTTTTGCCGCTTTCGTGAAAGGATATTTTCATAACATCAGGATTGCTGTAGAAAGTTTCCTGTACCATATCCGCATGGTGAGCGTCGATATCAATATAGAGTATGCGCTTGCCTGTTTTTAAGAGTTTATTAATGGCTATGTTAATATCATTTATATAACAGAATCCGGAAGCAAAATCAGGCCCTGCGTGGTGAAAACCCCCTGTTGGACTGAATACAATGTCTTTTTTATTTTGAACAAGCAGGTTTGCTCCGGCAATGGTGGCGCCTGCAGCCAGATTGTGATATTTGAAAACACCCTTTACAACCGGGCATTCAAGGGTTCCAAGACCGTATCTGAGCATTGATTCATCAAAAATTCCCTTGTCGGCTTTCTTCAGAAGATTAATATATTCCTTTGTATGATATAAATACAGATCTTTTATTAAAGCCGGTTTCGGCTGAATAACCTCTATCCCGTCATGGTCAAACAGGTTAAGTTCCTTGCATTTGCTGTATGTAACATCTGATCTTTCTGTAAGCCATGGATATTCATTACTTACCTTAAATTTTGAAAATTCGTCGCTGTGTATGAAGGCTGATTTCATTTTATCGTTTTAGTTTAAGTACCATTTCACGTTCCGGCCCAATTGTTCCAGTAAATTTGAATCCTAATTTTTTAAATACCTTGATGCCCAGCATACTGTGACATGTTACAGCTACCCAGATTTGTTTACAACCTAACTCCTTACATATTTTTTTAATAATCATTGTTTGACTGGTTCCGATTCCCCGATTTCTGAAATCCTGATCAAGAAAAATCATATACTCTGGAGAAGATTTATTGCGAAATATATCGATTGCACTATGGCCTATAATCTTATTTTGATAAATAGCTATTGTATTGAAAAATGACTTTACTATACAGTCTATCCAGTTATGCCTTAATTTTTTATCAAAATGAGGAAGCCCCATTGCTATTCCTTTGGGCTCAAATTTATCATACATATCTATAAGACGCCGGTAATCCTTGGCCTGATATGCCCTGATGGTTATAGCAACCCCAAGCTTGTCCTTTATTACAAGGGATATTTTTGAGAAGTTGTGTTTATTTGTTCTGTCAGGCAAGCACATAGGATGCAATATGGAATTAAGGGTGCGAACTTGAGTTTAATATTTAAAATTTATATACCTAAATTGAGCGGTTTTTTACTCGATCTGCGCCGATCTCTTGCGCATAAAGGCTTCGCAAAAATCCTCGACATATCCGTGGGTATGCCTGCGGTTTTTGCAAATCCTTATGCATCAAGATCTCAGCACATATCTTCGCAAAAAATCGCTCAACTTAGGTATCATACATACGCATCCTGCCACAGGTTCGTAATAAAATCTTTCCAGGGAAGGATACATATATCCCCATCTTTTCGAGGGGTATCTTCAAGAGTGACCAATATGTAATTCTCTAAAAGTTCTTCTTCCTTTATTGCAGTCAATCCTTTGAAGTCTTTTCTTGTGATATTTGCCTTCCCTTTTACCTCAATCGCTGTTTTTCCGTTGATGACAAAGTCAACCTCAAAGCCTGAGGTTGCCCTCCAGTAACACAGATCACAACCCCCCTTGTTAAAATCGCAGTAGGTTTTTATCTCATGATGGATATAAGCTTCAAATGCCTCCCCAAATTCCGGAGATCTCATCTCCAGACCCCGACGACCTTGCAGAAATCTGGCGACTCCTATATCGAAAAAGTAGAATTTTGAAGTGGAAACCGGTTTTCGTTTGACGGATTTCCGCCATGCAGGCAGATCATCGCCAAGCAGCGTGTCACGTAGAATCTGAAAATATTCCTGCACGGTTGACCTTGGAACCTGTGCATCGCTTGCTATGTTCGTATAATTAATTATTTTACCGTTACACAGCCCGGCTACAGTGAGAAATCTGCTGAATGCAGGCACATTCCGAACGATGGCTTCCGCTGCAATCTCTTCCCTTAAATAATTTCCCGCATATGCCTCCAGATCTTCAAATGGTGCATCGGAAAAATAGATGGAAGGGATCAGACCTGTATCCAGTGCTTTCAGTAATTGGAAATCCTCTTTTAACTCTTTGAAAATAAAGGGACGCAGCCGCCTGGTTCTGGCGCGGCCCCCCAGCAGGTTCACGCCCTTATTTCTCAACTTCCTGGCACTGGACCCTGTAAGAAGGAAATGAATCCCTTTTTCTTCAATTAAGTTATGTACTTCATCAAGCAGAATCGGCAGCTTCTGAATCTCATCGATGATAACAATCTTGTCATCGTCTGTTATTTCCTGGCGAAGCCTTTGGGGCGCCCTGCTTAATTTCAGATACACATCTGTTTGAAGCAGATTGTAATACCTGTATTCATTTAACGTATGTTGAATCAAGGATGTCTTTCCTGTTTGACGTGGTCCGAATAAAAAATAAGATTTT
>JAIVWD010000346.1:0-3120 GCA_049190315.1 Deltaproteobacteria bacterium
TTTTTCTTATTGAAAAAGCATTTATTGGGTTCCCTTTTAATCCGGAAGTAAAAGCCGTTGCAATTGTGGAAATATGGGACGCACTTAACTTATAAACTTATTCAACAGTTAGTGAATATCTCTTAGCCTTTGCTATCTTCTCGCCTCGAATTACCGATTTACCGATCCGCATAGAATACACATGAGCATGATATCATGGCACCTGCCGATTATACTCATTTCTTATTACGCACTGAAAGAATCACATTTCCCCTCCCATAATTATTTTTCATATTATTTTTTCCGTCTCTTAGGCATACATCCCGCCGTTATAGAGATATATTTTAAAATGCATAATTTCATAATAATTAAAGGTAGCAAAAATGAACGCTAAAAAATCAAAATCCGCCAAGGAGATTCCGGCTGTTAGCTATGGGGTAAGGGTAATGATTAAGAGCCCATTGCCCGGTCCGCAACTCATTATAAAGTGCTCTTACAGATAAACGGAGGTGAATTATGGAATTCAAACCAGGTCCAAAAGCAATTGATTCTTTTTGTAACATGTTTGGTGATAATGCTGAACAGAGCCCTGTTGGCGGACATGCGGGTTGCAGCCACTTTGGCTTTGTGAATCCCGTAAATGTGAATTCGCAGAACCCTGGGTGGCATGAGTGATAGGGGACATCGTTCCGAGCCTTCTTGACAGGCTTGTTGATTTAGGGACCGGATGGGGGACGGGCTTGACTAATTGGACATATTATGATATGAATGCAGATGTCATACTGCAAAGAGGTGAGACATGCCACGACAAGCCAGACTGGATGCGCCGGGAACCCTGCATCATGTCATTATCCGGGGAATTGAGCGCAAAGAAATAGTAAAAGATGATCACGACAGGCAGAATTTTGTTTATCGTATGGGGACGATCGCCTTGGAAAGGAGACTCTTACAAAGCTGGATCATTCAGGATCATAAACATAACCACAAACAGTGCATACATATTTATCCATCTTTTATTAGACTAACAACTCTGTTTTCGATTTCATCCCTGATATTACGCATAAAATCAATTGGTTTTCCTGCTGGATCAGGCAGATTCCAGTCCTCTATTTTAACCCCGGGCATAAAAGCACATTCCTCACCGCAACCCATAGTAATAATAATATCCGGCTTTACTTCAGCAACTGCCTGTTCAATTGATTCGGGTTTACGGAAGGCCATATCCAGCCCCTTTTCGCTCATTGCTTCGACCATTAATGGATTAATTTTACCGGCAGGACTGCTTCCTCCGCTTATAACTTCAAATTTATCGCCGGCAAGGTGCTGGGCGAAAGCGCCGGCTATCTGGCTGCGGCATGCATTTTCCCGGCAGGCAAATAGAATTTTTTTTCTTCCGAGAAACGGTTTTATAAGATGGCTTGCTTTTTCTTTTACATCATTTAGGACAGAAGGATGTTTTTGCATATCTCCTGGATTTTCAATCTGTCTGTATGTCAGGCTTCCTTCCAGGCTTGCACCGACTGCATCTAAGAAATATTTAATTGTAAGATGAAGTCCATCAAATAGATTTTTACCTTTTGTTGCTCCAAGGGAAAGAAGAAATCCGCGCCGCCATTTTTGGTTTGGGTCATTCAACTTTAACCTGTATTTTCTTGCCCATAAAGTCTGGCTTCTGTCAATTAGAGCTTTCAACTGAGCGGGGACACTATAGAAAAAGATGGGGGTGGCGGCTACTATAATGTCGGCCTGGCGCAGCAGCGGATAAATTTCAGAGTTCATGTCATCATCAAGCGGACAAAAACCTTCCTTTTCACAGACAGAACATTCTATACAGGGCATAATTTTTTTCTTATCTGCTTTAATAACTTTTATCTGCGCCCCTGATTTTTCTAATTCATTCATGAAAGCTGAAAGCAGATAACTTGTATTGCCGTTTTTTCGAGGGCTTCCCTGTAATCCAAGCGCCAGCATGATGTTTAACCGATTCTCTTGTCAACACCTTCAAATTTGCAATCAGGTGTGTAACAGGTGGTGTCCAGAAATTCGCATTTCTTTTTGCATGAAGGGCATTGTTCGGGCGGAGTTTCAGCTTCTAATGAATATCCGCAATTACTGCATTTCCAGCTTGGCATGGCGATTACCTCATCAGTAAACTTTTTGATAATTTCAGGTGGAACTTTAATAAAACAGCTTTGGAGTTTCAGCAAGAGACAGGATAACAAATTTTATTTGCATATATATTACTTTTCGCTTAATATTTTCAGTAAAAATATTCGTAACACTTTAGCTTTTGAAAATATATCCGCTTCAGGTATAATCAAATTCAAACCATGAAAAACTCACGCATAAGATATCGTAAAAAAAGAATCGGCCATAACTATAAAGAAATTTTAGTAATTGAGCAAACAGCCAGACAAAGAATGTTATTTTATAAAGGATTCTTTCTTAACGATATCTAATACGCTCAGACAGTTTCCTGTTTTGAATTTGATTATACCTGAAGCTCACATGTAATCGGTTTGTTTCATAAAAATAGAGCGTTACAATTATTCAAATGCAAAATGGTGTTGAAATATAAGTTTAGAAGAATTCTATTAAAATTGATACCACAGCCAATATTAAAAATAAAGCGCTATTTGGTGCCTGGAGATAGCTAAAATGAGGAAACCTGATTCAGCGAGAAGGATTAAAACGGAAATTAATGATAGCTGTCAGGCTGCCTCAAGTTTTTTTGTAGAGAATGTAAAATTACTTGCAAAAAAAATGTTTGATGGCGCAAATGGCAGCCACGACTGGGATCATACTATGCGGGTATGTATGTTAAGCAAGCATATTGGAGCAGCAGAAGGATCTGACATGGATGTATTGCTTATTGCAACCTATTTGCATGATATTGGAAGATATTTTCAGGATGAATCTGCCGGTGCAGTTTGCCATGCTGAAAAAGGCGCGCAGATGGCATGGCCTATTATAAAGGATCTTCCCCTTTCAGAAAGTCAGAAGGAAAATATTATTCATTGTATAAGATCTCATAGATTTCGTGGGAATCATGCGCCGAATACACCGGAAGCAAAGGTTTTATTTGATGCAGACAAGCTTGATGCGATTGGCGCTGTCGGCGTGGCAAGGGCATTTCTATTT
>JAIVWD010000347.1:0-2440 GCA_049190315.1 Deltaproteobacteria bacterium
ATTGTTCTACAGGCAAGTCCGGCAATACAGGACGATAGATACTAATTGCTGTGATTCGTTCATTAGATTTGTCTATTTCGAAATCAATTCCCTGTGCTGGGTAGCTCATGTTAATCCTGTTTGTCCCGACTTCTATATCCCCTCGGCCATGATAGCGAAATATGCTTTCGATATTATTACCTATTCGCAACCTGCTTCTTGCAATATAATAACGAGAAGACCTGACACGAATCATTTGCACTTTTCCCTGGTCACATTTAATTTCGATATCTTTTATATTGCCGCATGGCATTTCCTCGGGAGGAGGTTCACCGAGCCGTATATTACCGACACGTTCACCCGGAAATATAATACTCCCGCCTTCAAATGCCCAGCCTGTTTCAACAAAAAATAAAAGTGAAAGCAGAGAGTAGATGGAAATGATGAACAATTCTTTCTGTCGCATTTTATCCTCTTCTGTGTATGATCTATTGCCTTAGTTCTTCATATTTGAGCATTTTGATAATTCGAGGGATATCTTCGACATTTACAGGTTCAACATTTATAAACTTGTATGTGTCCCGATCCAGCATAATTATTTGAGGAATATCGACATGAGAATTCCGGTCGTCTTTTAGAGCACCTACGATAACTTCCCTCCCCCTGGTTGGTCCAAGTATATAAAGTTTTGCATTGTTGGCCCATAACTCATTTAACTTCTTTTTTATAGGATTATTCTTATCATCTACCTTGCCATCAGTAGCAAAGATTATATCGTTTACTTTTTGTATCTTAAATTCAAACTTATATCGACCATATGCCGTGGGAAGCGTTATTGCAATAGCCATGAACAAGAGGAGCATGAGGAAGAAATACCCTATTTCCCAATGCTTGAACTTTAACACTCTTGGAATATTCAATAACAAGTAAACCAAAAGCCCGATAAGAACCCAGAATGAGTATGAGAGAAGGACGCTGCCAAAACGTATGGGCTTTATCTTGCGCAGGTCTGTCATTATTTTTTTTGACTCATCATTCACAGGCTTGAAAAAGGCAAGGATGTTTTTCCGCAATATCTTGATTTTTTGTATGGAATTATTCACAATTTTGTAATTGGCAGGTATTATGACCAATGATGAAAAGTCCGCCTCACTGGTTAAATGACCGCTGAGGAGCTCCCGGATATCAGAGAGCGCTGATTTAACAGCCATGTAAAGTTCTTTATGTAATTTATTGTTGAGACAAATATTCAGTAATGTTCGATAGGTTATGGATTCTCTAAAATCTCCGTTAAATTTGAACTCCGATACCTCATTTATCTCAAAGTCCTTTTGGAATTTTTCGATCATGGAACGAAGCGAACCGGTCTTTGCTGAACTGGATTGAGCGTTCGAATAAAGCTCCGATAGAGATCGGGAGAGCCAATCACGTGTTGGGTTTTCAGCAAAGATCAGCCTCTCATAAAATCTTCGTCGAAATTCGTTGACACGAAGATTGTCTTTGGCAGGAGCAAAAACAAGCAGTTCCTTTTTCATTAAATCT
Source organism: Deltaproteobacteria bacterium (assembly GCA_049190315.1). GTDB lineage: Bacteria > Desulfobacterota > Desulfobacteria > Desulfobacterales > ETH-SRB1 > B13-G4. The sequence continues at coordinate 1,522 of JAIVWD010000347.1, forward strand.
ACTGCTTGTGATAAAAGACGCTCCTGACAAATAATGTTTGAAGAAAGATTTCTTACCGCCCAATTAGAGGTGAGGCCTATATTTGCAGAAAGCGCCAGGCAAAGAAAAAGTATGTAGTGAATGGCATTATGCCTGATCCATTCTATGATTATCAATGGGTTTTTTACTATTGCCTGTCTTGAGAGCTTTGTTTGTTTTTCTTCCGGAGAAAAAAATGGCCCTACAGGAATTAAGGCAAGAACAAGGCATGTAGCCAGGATAAAGAGAAGAATGAGGTCCCATCTTTGGAAGTGGGTAAAAATGTCCTGAAAAAATTGATACCCCGCCTCTTTTACATATTCATCGGTATAGTGGACTACCCCATAGAGATTGTAAGCCCTGAGGCGGGCAACAATAATGGCGTTGCCGATCCAAAAGAACAGGACAGCCAGACTACCAAGACTTCCGGCAACAACTCCTATATTCTTGAGGACTTCGACAGCAGAAATAAAACTATATTTCTGTGACATATTAGTTTGCTTCAACTTCATAGCCCCTTTCTAAACAATTTGAGAAATTTTCTCTATGCTTGCGCCATGAGCTGCCGCTATCTATGCCAATTTTTCCCCTTGCAGTAACTTATACGGCCAATCGACAAAACCATCTCGGTTAACGCCATCTTAAAAAATCTTATACCACAATTGAATAAAAAAGAAACTCATAATTTCATGTTGTCTTCCTAATCAAGGTTTTGCAAGTTCGCAAAAACTACAAAGAGGTGTTTAGACTGAAAGCTATAGGCTGAAGGAAACAGATGATTCCTGATGGTTATTCTCTATGTTTAGGACAAAATTTCCGGCCGCTTTAAGAAAATATTGGCTTCTGGGAGTCTTTTCCCTAAAAGTCTTCAGCCTAACCAACCTGAGTAGTTACGTATTTA
>JAIVWD010000347.1:2450-2760 GCA_049190315.1 Deltaproteobacteria bacterium
TTGAATAAAAAAGAAACTCATAATTTTATGTCTATCCCAAAATTCCTCCCTGTTCTGTCTTTTTTTCCTTTTCTATCAAAATAATAAAAAAAATCAGAGGGATAATCTGAATGTTTTTGTTTTTTTCTGTTTTGTTTTTCTTCTTGCCTTTTTTCAGATTTACAGATATGTTGTTTATCAAAATTTAATCCGCTCTAAACATACATTAAACAATTCAATATTTTTAAGCGCTCAGGCTCATAACAATCCGTGCAATTCTGTATTCAAATCAGTGGACACGGTAAGTTTTGCCAATGGCGGTTCCGATATA
>JAIVWD010000347.1:2770-3115 GCA_049190315.1 Deltaproteobacteria bacterium
GTATTTCATAGCATAGCTCAGATATGATTTTGATTCAGTTTGGCAAATAAACCTAAACAAAATCCAAAGTTGAATAAACATGAGGAGGTATTCCAATGGCTCAGAGTAAGAAACAACCAACAAAAAGCGGCAAGGAAATGGCTTCGAAGTTTAAACTCAATTTTAATGTCAATATTGCCGAGTTTGAAGGTGAGGATTTACCGGACGTCATGGCCTATGCCTTTGACTCGAAAAACAGACTGATCGACAAAAAATCACTCAAAGGCACCGGATCTGAGAAAATAAGATTTGATCTGCCGGCGAAAATGAAGAATGAAAAAATCAAAGTCATCGTCGGGCCGCGTG
>JAIVWD010000348.1:0-3075 GCA_049190315.1 Deltaproteobacteria bacterium
TATGGAGTTTACCCGGTATCCTACGGAAATAATGGCATCAAGATTGTAAAACTTGGTCTTGTAGGTTTTGTCGTCTTTGGCAGTATGTTCCAAAATGGAACTAACTGAATCCTCCACCAGCTCTTCCGATTCAAAGATGTTCTTCAGATGCTTGGTAATTGCCGGTCTCTGGACCCCAAAAAGCTCGGCAATTCGGTCCTGAGTCAACCAGACATTTTCATCTTTCAGAAAGATTTCTACCTTCACCTTGCCATCGGGAGTGGTGTATAATAGAAATTCAGAGAATGAATTGTTTGGTACTATTTGATTGTTCTTCCTGCTCATTCAATCCCTCCCCAGTCTTGATACCGGTCCCTTTCTGTGAATCGGCGCCGGGGTGAATGGGCGATGGGGCGATTCTCCCTCTTTACTTCCGCAAATTCTCATATCACCCATTCCCTGTTTCATCCTTCCGGAATCCTTCACCCCTCATCCTTACACGTTGCGACCTTGAATATTTCGTCATTATTCAGCTTTCCTTGCCATCCGTGCCATAAACAGGTTACGATCGTAATACGTTTCCAATTTCAGGCCAGGCACCAAGGCCAACGCACGAAGGTTTGGGGTTAAAGGCTTCCATATCTTACCTCATTCCTTTTTCTCGCCTTGCTCAAGCTGCTTGATCACCCGGTCAAAGTCGCTCTCGAAAAGACGGTCCTGCACAATGCGGTACTTTTCAAATTCACTCTCGGCAAAGCTTTTGGCTATCTCTGCACTGATTTTTCCCGGGTTATCCAGAATTTCTCTTTCATTAAACTGCAAGAATGCATTCAGCTTCTGAGCCCAATCCTGCATATGCAGAACCTTCCTATTCATTGCCTGCATTTCCGCATAGTCCAGATACATCGTCACAATGCGGTTCAATCCATCCAACTCTTCTTCGTTCAAATAGTTTTTGGCAATCGAAACATCCGGTTTACGGATGGGACCAGCAGGTGCATTTTTCCATGAGGTCAACCCCATATTCCGTTTTTGGCTATCAGCCCGGCTATGTATAATTTCTGCTGCGGTCTGCTGTGTAATAGCCCAGTGCAGTTTGTTCTGAACTGTGGCAAAAAAACGTTTGGTCTCTTCTGCATCTATATTATAATCAGCACTGCATTGGGCGTAAATGTCTGTAATTTTTTAGTAACGTTCAAAAGTGTTTACATGATGGCAAATTAACGGACATAATCTCAATGTCGAAGTAACCTTTTATCCCAAGTTTCTCTTTCCAATATTGTTCCCATTTATCTCTGGAGTATTGCCTGATCATGATCATTTTAGAGATGTTTGTTACCGCCTTATCAGACCATCCCCAGGCAATTTTCTTCAGTCGTCGACCGATTTCCCTAAACAGCCGTTCAAGTAGAGAGGTTGTCTTTGGAGCGATTACGCCTGTTTTCAACCAAATTTCTATGTTGGTAAATAACCGATCTGAGAGGTTTTCAAGATAGGATGCCCCATTCTTATAACCCTTTTCATGAAAGGTTTTTATTAGTTCTTTGATTTCTGTTTTGCTGCTTTCGTATTTGGATTTTACTGTTTCCTTATCTTCTTCTTTGAGGATTTCGAAGTCTCCTTCGGGAAGTTCTATGCCTATTAACTGCTTTATCTTGTCGGTTTCTGGTTGGCTATCTTTTTTCTTTAATCCGTCTTGCCAGAGGGAATGGTAAAGTCCTCTGGGGCCATGCCAGGTGCAACGTTGGGTCTCGGCGGCATCAGCCAAGAAATCGTCAAGCCCTGGCTCTCCGTCATAAATAAAGGGAATATTATAAGGTTCTGCTTCTTTAATACGTTCTTTGATATTACGCTCTATTTCCGGCCAGGCGGTATTGGTAAAGGAACCAAGGGGTTCGACTCGGCCTGCTTTGGTAATCCCGATAACGGCTCTGAGCTCTCCTTTACGACCTTCTTGCTGTTTGACCCCTGTGCCATCGGCCATTATGGCTGATAAGTCTTCTACGGATACAGGTTCTTGAAAGGTATCGTCAATATCACTGCCAATAACTATATTATGGATACCGCCTAATGATATGTCGATAGACCTTCCATCAATGAGCCTTCTATAATTGGTATCAATGACTGATTCGATCACCTCATGCTCAAAATTCGTTTCCCTACGAGCATAACGGCCTACTTTCAAGGCGCTTAATAAAGGAGAATAAAATGCACCACAATTGCGGCATTCAGCCACCCTTAAGGGCAACTTTAGTTTTCCAAACACAGTGGAAAAATTCCTGGGTTTTCCACGGTGACCACGCTTGCGTATTTTTCGGCCACGACAGAATCGACCCTCTGGATCGCCTTTCCTGATGTGGCGCCCCAGCCCTTTTCTGGCTTTGCTCGGGTATATATCTGTGCGACTTAAACATTCTGAAATGAGATCATCATAGCTCATCAGTACCTTCTCTAAAATCTTTAGCATCAGAGGATCTCTGAGTTCCTTCAACTTATAGACGATTTCATTCAATCCTACTTTCCCGGTTGCCAGATTACATCGAAGTGTTATATGTATTTCCTGTTCCATCACGGTCTCTTTCTCCTGGTTTTTGTTGGCAAACTCTAACCATAGAGAGAGATCGTGATTTAATCAATTTTTAGACTATGTAAACACTTTTGAACGTTACCAAAATATTATGTTTCCACAAAAAGCTTGATAGTCGAGTAAGTGGCATTGTTTGCTGTATCCTCATTCGCTGAGTTTCCAGTTAATAAGCTTTGGCAAGACATCAATAAACAACTCTAAATCTTCAGATTCCCTTTCCCTTAAAAATTCGATTCCAAGTTCTGCCTTTTTTGCGGTAAATAAATTACTGTTCATTAACCCAGTTTTTCACATCCCAAAAAGATACCATTGGTTCTGTGAGATTTGAACAGTTAAGACTTCTTGACTTTTTTCATATAATTAAGTAGGTTGATATAATATTTTTTTAAATGTTATTTATCACTCACCGAAGGAGGATCTCATGGCAAAAAAAAGGGGGAAATCAGTAAGTTTCGATGCAATGGTTAAATTTTTTATGCGGCAATATGGCATCCCGACAAAAAAAGATA
>JAIVWD010000349.1:0-2996 GCA_049190315.1 Deltaproteobacteria bacterium
CTAACTGGTATCAATAAATTCGATTTCAAGGCCGCGTATCATAAAAGTGAGCATCTCATCCCAACTACAGCAATTCCCGCCCATCACCCTGCAAATTTTTATTTATCATATATAGAGAAAATTTGAATGTTTTTACAACATATTGTGGTAAGTAACCCAGATTTTTTGATTAGGAAAGCCTTTTTTTGGAGAAAAAGCACAAGAGAATCAGTTTTGAAATCAAGGCAGTCTGCTTTCAAACATAGCTATCCCATCCTGGCAAATTCCCGACTTTTTTCCATTTCACGGTTTTTCTGATGTGCCTACATAGGAGATATTGCCTTTAAGAGGTATCATATAAGATGATCGGGGGTTGGAATTTGACGCCGTAGAGAATAGCTTGATAAAGCATTTGCATCGATTCAAACGCAAATTCTTTAAACAACGATCTCATTCGTTCCCATAATGCTCTTTTGCTTCTCAGCTTTGTCCATACAGCTTGGAATAATTTACAGGAAAGCTGCTGGGTCTGATCTACCAAAAAAGCCAACATCATGAGCATGGCAAAAACTAAGCTCAAGTTTTTTTTGCCGAGACCATAGTTATGTTCGAAATGATAACCCTGATTCTTCAGAGTATTGAAGGTTTCATTTTCGATCTTCCAACGGGTACGTCCACCCCGCATAATTTGATAAACATTCTTTTTTGTCACAGTAAAATCTGTAACCCAGCTAAAATGTTTTGTCGCTTTAGGAGTAACTTCCCAGTATTCTATAAAATTAACCAGCACATCCTGGTTTGACGCGTTAAGTGGGACCTGATTTATAAAACTGAAACGATGAACTATTTCAGGGTTCTCTTCATCGACAATTTCAAATTCAGTAGTCTGACCCGCATTTTGGGCATTTCTAACCTGCTCGAAGAGAAAAGCATGATCGCCTTCTTTGACTCCCAGAATATAGTGTAGATTATATTTCTGTGCTTCCCTGATATGAGGCGCATTTGAACTCAGAGCATCTTCGGTAATTATAAGGGGTAAGTGAGGGTGATCGTTCCTCAACTTTTCAAAAAACCGCTTGGCGGCATTACGTTCACAGTCGTTTTTGGTCTCACCATCATGTTTATTAATGAATTCCGGCGCTAAAGGAATAACCTCCTTGAAATCAGGATGAACAATTGCCGCCCCTAACATTTGCAGGTGATATGTAACTTCCCCTGTTTTTTTATTTACCTTTTTTAAACAAATGTCAGAGGAGAGTTTTTTCGAGGAAAAAAAGCCTGTTCCATCCAAACTCAATAGATAACATCCCTCAAAAAACACCATACGCTCAAGTACTTTACCTTTCTGTAGTTGCCGAAAAGGTCCTTTAAATGCAGGTCTAAGTTCCTCGGGATCAACTGGATCAAGATTTTTCCGCATCTGTGTATCGCAAGGGACGTTATCTATAAGGTAAATGTCCTTCAGGTTTTGATCAACTCCTCTTCTTTCATCAAAAGATAGCAATGACGGATCTTTGAGAGAAAACATGGCAAAGCCGGACATCAGCGCATCTGCCATAGAAATCTCAATATTGCCTTGACGAAAATCCGATACATTCAAAAAATCGTTATGAAGAGCTTTGAATAAAGCATCTGCATTAAGATGCTTGCGGAGCCTGGATGATTTTGACATACGCAATCCCTCCTTTGCGTCAATATTCTAAATAAGGGAGGGTAAAATGTCTATTTTAGCATAGTACTATTATCCGCAATTATGTATTAATGAGGTCTATTTTTCTACGATAATCTCTTTTTTACATAGAAATTCTCGATATTGCTTGAATTGTAGTGCAAAAGTTTCCAAAACTGAACTGTCAATTTATCGTCTATGACACGCAATGCGATGTTTGAGGAAATCAGGGACAGGGTTATGAAGGTTTCCACGTTCCGGTTGCATTCAGAGGTTCCTCTTTATGATTGACCGCACTGTTAAATGGTTGGTAAATCAAGACACCATCAAGAAAAAGAAGAATAGATAGTGCAAGAGAAAAATCTACATAACATGGCAGAAAATAGCCTTTATTTGTGCCAAAAGTTTACGAAAAATAAATCTCTAAACACCTTGTTTTCAAGGATAGAGCATGCGAGCGGGAATTGCTGTATCAACGTTGTGTTGTTCGTAGATTTCACGCATAGAAAACGTCTGTCCGGCAAACTCCTTAAGCAACATCTCTTTTAGATCGTGAATGGGGCGAGATAACTGGAATAGAAGGCACTGTTTGGGCAAAAAGTCCGCCGGGTTATATTCAAAAGACGGAATTCCTTCTGTTTGACTCGAACTTTCACGAGCCATGATATCCTTCATGATTTCATATCCACGGAAGTTCTTACTGATAAAAATTAAATGGTGACTTGTTCGCCTGCCACGTGCATCCTTAAACGTAAACGGAAGAGTATAAGGGTTTCCATAAGATTTTATGGACTGGCACAATTCTTCAACAACCATTACTTCGCGTTTGGAAGGCAAAAGTCCATCAAGCCTTGGCCTCAATGCATTTGCTCGCTCCTCTCCGAATAAAGCATTCATATGTTCTTTAACCTTCGGATTGCTTAAGCCCATGTTGATGCGATTATAGTTGAAGAAGAAGATGCAGTCGCAGCCCTCGTGCGGCGGCTCGCCCCAGATGTCGTCGTGGTCACCGTTCCACGATCCGTCCAGGCATGCGTAGTACATGTCTACGGGCAGAAACCGCCCTCCGTAATAATATGTGTTGTAACAGTAACGCGCGGGTATTTCCGGGGTGTCTCCTCCCAGGAGGACCCACGTCACACCCCATTTTTCGTAAGCTTCGCGAATAAAAAAGCGGATGGTTTCCTGTATGTCGGTTTCGGAGACGGCGGTGGAAGCGGTGAAGGACGTAGTGCTCGAGGGCCTTGCTCATGTCGAGCGATATATATATGAGCAAACGGATCCGCCGGTACGCCTGCTTGCTTCGATTCACACGAATCACGACGAAGTGGATCTTTCGTATGTGCCG
>JAIVWD010000350.1:0-2935 GCA_049190315.1 Deltaproteobacteria bacterium
CTCGGTAAAAAATAACTTGGTAGAATTTGCGCTCGAATTTGCCGTAGATTTAATTGATCTGATTGAGCAAAACCGCAGGAATAGCGAGCTATTTCGAGGCCAATTTTACTAAGATCGGGTGCGATTGAAGATCGGTTAAAGATATGGTGAAGTCGGGATGCAAAAATGCCAAGTTATTTTTTACCGAGCCCATAGCATTAATGAGATGATATAGGAACTGTTTACAGTTAACTGTTGATCAAAATACGCTACCAACGTAAGTTTGTAGGGTGGATTAAGCGAAGCGAATCCACCGAAAACTGTAAATTCAATCAGCCATAGAGCCAAAATGGCGGAAAGTGTCCCGCTTTAAGTTGGTAGCCGATTCAACGACTTTGAGATTACAGCAAATTCTCTTTTTCGATGATTTCCTGAAGTTCTTCGAGAAAATCGGTCAGAGTTACGCCTTTTCTTCCTTCTGAAGAACAATCATGAGAATCCGGATTATCAAAGGGATGCCTGTGCCAGCCATCTTGATCACAGTCTCTTCCAAAAATCCTTTGATTGCCAATTATGGCAACGAAATTGGTGGTCCCTGTTATCATATTGTAATATGCCTGGATGTAAAAATTCTCTTCCACATAAAGTCGCAGCTTGATTGCTCCTCTGTGCTTGTCAATAAGTTCCATTTTCTTTAGGAACGGAAATGTTTTTAAAGCCTTTTTCGCTTCTTTTTCTAACTCGTCAGTTCTCATCTATTGGTTCCCGACAATTCAGAGAGGTCTTCCTGTAAGCAATCTATCCCTGTAATAGCCATTTCCCAATCACAGAAATCAGATTCGGCATCCAAAGAATAATCGAATTTCTTCACCAACTCTTGATCTCTGAACTCCTCAAATTTCATCTTATACTTCTTTTTCAGGAGCCTATCTATTAAATAGTACCTATTTAACCTACGCCGATATTCGTTCTCTATAATTTTCTTAAGCTTTGATTCTGAATCTGTACCCGATTCTTCCAGATTGTCTATGAACCTGGAAATTCTCTCTGGTATCGCAGGCATTCTAAGACACCTCCCTAAATTTACTAAAATCCACCACCATATAAAGATTCTTCCTACTAAAGTATTCACAATTTTTACACATTATTACATGTAAAGCAGAATATAGAACTCCATACAAATATTCAAGTTCTTTCCATCATTTTTGCTAACCTTTTTGAGAACACCGCATTTATGGGAAATTCCACATATTGCAGGTAGTCAGTAAGTCAGGGATTTTCTGTGGTCACCCGTCAAGAACGCTCGGAACGAACGCCCAGCGCTTGCTCACAAGCTATGTTAGATCAACATAAATCATAGCAACCATATCACTTCAAAAATCCTCTGATTGGTATTTCCTGGAATAGCACTTCTTGTTCGCCACCCAAAGACTTGAGGTGTTGCACAACATCTCTCTCAATTGCTTCTCTTGCAAGGATAGCTTTTCGCCCGCAAAATTCTATCACAAGCGGAGCATCTTGAACGAAAGTTCCTTTGGAATCATACCAACCGCCACGAATACCGAATTCGTATCGAGTTTCTCCTCCAAACAGATATGCCAGAGATTTTGTTGAGCTATGTTCGTCAAGGACTGCTCGGAGCCATCGTTCAATAGTCAAATAAGAAGCAATCTTATTTCCGGGTTGAAGCAAGTAGCTCAAAAATTCCTTTACAGTACATAAAGAGATGCACCTCAAAAGATCCAAAAAAAAGGCTAAGTGGAAATTGAGCGACAATCGCAAGGGCTTCAACATATGCGTTGATGGTCTTATCGCTCTTCCCTGCTCTGGGATAGATAAAATTATCCCAGGTTAAATCAGAAACAGGAAAAAGCAATTTTGAATTTTAAATTCACAGATTTCGCCCTCTGTGCCTTTATTTTTACAGCAGTTGTATTCTTATTCGCCCTGCGTCTTCCAGCATCTTCTGGATTTCTGTGAGCAGGTAAATCTGGTGATTCCAGGTGATGGCCGGCCTCTCCGGTTATATTTTAACATGTTCAAGATGAATATCTCTTTTAAACATGCTTTTTGCTGTTTTTTCAAACTGCTCGGTTACGTCTGATACAAAAAAATCGCACCTGCCTTTTTTACTAAGCAGCGCGTCAACTTCCCGATGCTTTTCCAAAAACGCCTTTACATTGCTCGCAACAGCAATAGAAGAGTCAATGACGTTTACCTTTTTACCTATTTTTCTTTGAATGATATTTTTTAATAAAGGATAATGAGTACAGCCAAGAATAAGCGTGTCTATCTGTCTGACTTTCAATGGATGCAGATATTTTTTAACAATCATCTTTGTTTCAGGTCTTTTAAGCCAGCCTTCTTCAACCAGGGGGACAAGGAGTGGGCAGGCTTTTGAGTAAACCCTTGCATGCGGATTCATTTCCTTTATTTTTTTTTCATATATACCGCTTTTGACTGTTGCTCTGGTTCCAATGATTCCAATACATGGTTTATGAGAAGTATTGATTGAAAGTTCAACTGCCGGCGTAATAACTTCAAATATCGGAACATCGAAATTTTCAGCTACGCTTTCCGTGGCAACACTTGAAGCTGTATTGCATGCTATTACAACGATTTTTGCGCCCTTGCTTAAAAGAAACTCGGTGTTTTCAAGAGCGTATTTCTTGACTGTTTCAGAACTCTTGGTTCCGTATGGTGTGCGGGCAGTATCTCCGAAATATATGATATCATAACCGGAGAGATTCTCCATTATTGCTTTTACGACCGTTAACCCGCCTATCCCTGAGTCAAATATTCCTATCATGGCAATTATTATGTAACAGTTTACGGTTGTCGGTTTACAGTTAACAGTTTGTAACTACTCAGGTGGATAGGCTGAAGGCTGAAGACTTTTAGGGAAAAGACTCCCAGAAGCCAATATTTTCTTAAAGCGGTCGGAAATTTTGTCCTA
>JAIVWD010000351.1:0-2831 GCA_049190315.1 Deltaproteobacteria bacterium
AATTAAGGAGATAAAAAGATGGATATAATAAAAGCGTATTCTTTTCGTTCATTTGTAATAATAATGTTTTTTATGGCTCTTATATGCCTGCTGGTTGATTTGACCTTTTATGTTATACCTGAATCCGTGGCATAATAATTGCTTTCGGGTCGATATTCCAAAAATGTCAGACCTAATTCTGTTCGCTGGGCGCAAAAAGAAGAAAAAATCTCCGGTTCTTGAGAATTTTACTGTTTGGGCTGATTTTGGACGCACTCCACCTGTTTGGCACCAGGTACCATTTAAAAAAGTATAGCTATAAAAGATAGTTACACTCTAATAGGGATCATCCTTGGCAAACCCCCTGGTATTGGCTCTTTAAATCTTTGATAGATCGATCTCCATACCTTTGTCCACGCGCAATGCTTGCCAAAAGATAAAAACCATTGCCGTCCGGTGGTTGTTAAGTGGCTTGCTATGTAAATCAGATCCTGTATTACTGTGCGAATCCGCCTCCGGCCTGCCTTTCCTCGATAAGACGGGTTATCTTCCTCATTTCCATTATCATCGCGCAGGCTCTCCTGACCACATAGCCGCAAAATGTTATACGATAACATTCCTAAGAGTAAAACCAAAGCATTGGTCTTAAAATTCCCACTCGGCAACCTCTCCAAATCCATATCGGACTTGAGTTCCGAATGAAACTGCTCACTCTCACCATGCTCATGATATAACCAAATTCCTTCACCGGGGCTTACTTTAAGACTGGTCCAATAAGTATCTACTTCAATATCCGGAACTATCAGAAACTGCCCCTTCTTATCTATGCTCCGCTCCGTTACTTCAAAAATAATTCGTAGAGGTTTCTCAAAACCATCTACATTTCGATATATTTCGCCTCTCCATACGGTCTTGCCATCACGGGGATTATTCTTTTGGCCAACTTCTTTCGCTATCTTTAACCAATTTGCCTTGCTTTCTCTGCGTATATTCCGCTTAATGATCCACTCAACATCCTCATCTACACATGCTCCAATATTGTCAAGAGAGTCATTGCCCGAGTCAAGACGAACCAATATAACCTCGTCTGTTATTGACTTCGAATACTTAATCGATTCGGAAAGAAACTCAACGGTACCGTTTTGACAATGCTGTTTTCCTTCACGCAGCTCTAAATTAACCAGATAACCGTCCCTGCCAAGATATGCAAAAATTGGAGCAAAACCGTCATGTCCTTTATAAGTCCTTGACACTCCTTCTTTATTAGTCTTTGAATTGTCAAAAGGACTTACATCAATGTCAAGCGGAATCATCACCTCATCAGATATTGAGACCCCTTTGATATCTGGAGCAGTATTTCGAATCAACTTGGCCGATTCTTCCTTTATGACGCTATCAAAAGCGTCTCCCACAACATCTAACCTCTGACGCAATGCACTACTTGAAGGACATCGGTCTATTCCCAAACTCTGAACAAAAAAAGGTATCTTGCGAAAAGGCTCAATAGCATCATAGTCCGGCTTTCCAATGCATTGTAAGCCTATCATCGAAAAAACTATATCTGAATGAGCAATAACCGGATCCTTGCAACCCAGCAGTTCAACATTGGAAAGACGATCCTTTAGCTCAGTCCTTTCCAAAAGCGCTCCCGCCAGCCCCAACCCTGTATGGCTTGAAAGACTCTCCGATCCTTCTTGAAACTTGTACGTTACGAGCATGCTATCTACCTCCGTTCAGTGCCTTCTATTAGAAACGTAAGGTAGCACACTTCAATGAAAAAATCCACTATTTTCTTATGATTTCAGAGAGTTTTCTATATTCCACATAACCATCATCAAAAATTCGGAACACAAACTTACGAAGACCTGCATAAAGTCTCCCCCTGTGGACGGGGATGAACGCGAGCAAAGGGGTACGCAACCCACTTTCATAACACAACGTCGCTTTGCGACCTTGTTCGGTCAACCTGAACCCGCCGTGCAAAGATTTGCGCCAACAAGGCGTGCTTTGTACGCGGGAGATTCACTTTCACCTGTTAAGTGAAACGCCATCTTATATAACTGGCCGTTATTACAACTATATCAAAATACGTGCCACGGATTCAGGTAATATTAAATGTTTTTAAAGGAAAAGTATGGATAAAAAATATCAAGTCTTTTTGAGTTCAACTTACGAGGATCTCGAAGAAGAACGACAACAAGTTATACAGGCCTTACTTGAGTTAGATTGCATTCCAGCTGGTATGGAATTATTCCCCGCCGCAGACGAAGATCAGTGGTCGCTTATTAAGAGCGTAATTGAAGATTGCGATTATTATATTGTTGTTATTGCTGGGCGTTACGGTTCTTTAGCGGTAGATGGAGTTAGCTACACTCAGAAAGAGTATCAATACGCCTTAAGCATAAAAAAACCAATTATTGCCTTCATTCATAAAAATCCTGGATCAATTCCTGCCAACAAAACAGAAAAAACCGAAGAAGGTAAAATAAAATTAGAAAATTTTCGCCAGTTATTGCGCCAGAGAGTGTGTAAAGAGTGGCAAACAGCACCTGAACTTGGTTCAGTTGTGAGTCGCGGCTTGATAAATCTGATTAAGAAAAAACCAGCGATAGGATGGGTTAAAGGTGATCTTATCCCAGATGATAGTTTAACCAAGGAATTACTTAGTTTAAAAAAGGAAAATGAAAAATTGAAACAACGTCTTGAAAGCTTGACCTTGTCTCCACCACCCGATATCGAAGCTTTATCACAAGGACAGGATCCCTATTAGATTCAATATCATTTTGAATTAGTAGATAAAAAATTCTCCACTAAAGTGGCAATATCTGAAAATTATATGACAACCTGGGATG
>JAIVWD010000352.1:0-2175 GCA_049190315.1 Deltaproteobacteria bacterium
TCGTGGCTGCGACAAATAGCGTCGTATTGTATTTTTTTACTGACATCCTTCTTTTTAAAAGTTAATTGCTAACTTTGCTATAAAAGCGTACCCCCCTCTTGATTAATATTGAGGGATAGGTCACCTCATAATATATTGAGGTAAAACTTTTGTTTCATGATCAAAGTACTAGCTCTTTGAAATTCTGAATAGATCGCCAATTGTTCTTTATCAATATCCCACTCAGCAAAAACGAACTGATGGTTGTATTGTTCAGGTAAAGAAACTTTTTCGTTAAGGATAGTGATGTAAGCATCCTTGCCCTTTTCGGTGGACTGTGCAAAACGAATAAAGTATATTTTCTTACCCACTGTGGATATAAGCTTATTTGTTTCAATGTCTTGATTGTGTTCTATATAACTGAAGTTACTATTAAAGACCAGTTGAGAATATTTGAAATAAAAATATTCAAGGCTTTCTCTGTTAAAACGTTCACACTCGACAGTGATCTGATCTCTGTTGGTGAAAAAGTTTTGTCCCCATACTTTTTCATTAAATACCCGGTTGTGTCCTTCTATATGTGGATTTGTCCACGGTTTTGATGGAGAACCGAATAGTGGTTTGACACCAAGATTTAAAAGAAACTTAAGGAAGGTGCCAAGGCTTCGTTTGCCCCGGGCAGTTCCTCTGAACTGTAAACCATTATCCATACGAAAGACATTCGGCAAAGGATATTTCTGCCAGAGTCCTGTTAACTTTTCTATAGCATATACAGCCCTTTCCGCATTTACGGGCTTGATTTGATACAGTTTGAACGGCGCATAATAACTGGTCGAAAAAATGTTGATCGGTTCACTTTGCCCAGAAATGTATTTTTTGCCAATGAAGTCCGCAGATTGTTGAATATAGCCCAGATCTCTGATTAACTGGATTGGATATAGTAAATATTGTGCTCCACCTTTTTTGTGCTTTTTAGGCTTCTTTGTTTGCAGACTAGCTTGGCGTATTGTTTTATCTATGAACCAAGTAGAAGGCAGCATTTCACCAGGATATTGTTTGGCGTAATCCATCTGAACGTAGTTGCTGCCTACAAAATAGCACTTGTTTTCAATTCGCCTGCGCTTTAGGGCACAGATATGATCGGCGATCTTTGTATTAGTATATTTACGGGCATGGCCTTTTTGCCATCCGCGATTTTCATTATAGCTATCCTGACTTAACCATTTAATGATAGTTGGTTTTCTGATATTCAGAATTTTTGATATTTGTGCTTTGCTCATGCCTTCTTTGTGAAAGCGGTGAGCATCATGAAAATTTTTTTGCTTTTTCTGTTTTCATAACACTGAAGCTCCTTTATGTTTTTATTTGTAATTGTCATAAAGTACATTCAGTGTCTCATAAATTCAAGAGGGGGGTACGCTTTTATAGCAAAGCCAGCCGCTAACAGCTAATGGCTAACAGCTAATGGCTGGCATCCGTCAATGTTGAAAAAGTGTAAACTACAAAATGAAGGATGCCAAATAAATCAGGTTTTTTTCCTGAGTATTCAAACCATTCTTTCAATTTCTTTTAACTTTGTCGAGCGGTTGAATTGTTTGACATGAGGCATGATGAGATACTGGTGACCGGCAAGTAACTCTTGCGGGTAGAAAGTGAGAAGCTTTATCCGGACGTTCCCGATTGCCGCCAAGGAGGGCATGTGCTTGTACTGACAAGGAAAGTCGGTGAACGGATTAACATTAGCGATGATATTATTGTCAGTGTTATTGAGATTAACAGAGGAAGTGTAAGGCTGGGCATTGAGGCTCCAAGGCAAGTATCTATCCTCAGGCATGAGGTCTATGAGAGGATCCGGGAAGAGAACCTCAACTCATCTCAAGGAATTTCCACTGATGTTGTAAAGGCAGCTCGTTTCTGGCGAAAAAAAGGTTTTAACCTAAGTTGAGCGATTTTTTGCGAAGAAATGTGCCGAGATCTTGATGCAGCAAGGTTTGCGAAAAGCGCAGGCATACCAATGGATATGTCGAGACTTTTCGCAAGTCCTTGATGCGCAAGAGATTGGTGCAGGTCGAGTAAAAAATCGCTCAACTTAGGTCATAGTATCTTTTTGCTGCTCACCTGGTTATTTTCAATATCATAATATCCTAATTTTCTATAAAACGGAGGAGGCTATGCCTGATCTTGAAAAATTATACT
>JAIVWD010000352.1:2184-2789 GCA_049190315.1 Deltaproteobacteria bacterium
TACAAAGTTTGGGACGATTCAGATTGAAGAAGAAAAGATCATCACCATGCCGGCCGGCATGCCCGGCTTTCAGGGAAGGAAACGCTTTATTATTCTGGAGCGTAAAGAAACGCAGCCCTTTTACTGGTACCAGTGTGTGGATGACCCTGCTCTGGCCTTTGTGATCATTAATCCTTATCTTTTTAAGCCGGATTATTCGGTCGATCTAAAACCGACTCTCAAGGAAATGTCGTGGGAAGCGGATGGGGAAGAGAATTTGAAACTTTATGTGGTGGTGAATACCTCCACCTCTAATGGGGCGCCTGATAAGATAACAGCCAATCTGATTGGTCCGCTTCTTATCAACACACAAAGATGTGAAGCCGTTCAGATGTTCATTCATAACAACCTATATTCTCACAAATATCCTATCTTCTGAAAATTTATCAAACCCTTTCATCAAAAAGAATGCCCAACACATCGCCCATTCTGGCAATCAGTTCCAAAACTTCTTCAGGCGGAATCTGTTTAATCAAATCTCCGGTATTTTTTTCAACAACTTTTATAATAGTCCGGCCAGATTCTTCATGCATCGAAAATTCAAGCCCGACATTATGGATTGTATT
>JAIVWD010000353.1:0-2716 GCA_049190315.1 Deltaproteobacteria bacterium
ATGATTCCTGAGCGTTATTCTCTATGTTTAAACCTAAATTGAGCGATTTTTTACTCGACTTGCACCAATTTCTTGCGCATCAAGGACTTGCGAAAAGTCTCGACATATCCATTGGTATGCCTACGCTTTTCGCAAACCTTGCTGCATCAAGATCTTAGCACATTTCTTCGCAAAAAATCGCTCAACTTAGGTAATAATATTATTTGAAAAAACTTGACACAAATATAAATTGCAAATACAAAAACTCTTTTTAAAGCTTTTAAAAGTGTTAAACTTGGAAATGCAAAATGAAATTATCGGCACCTGATTATATTTTAGCGATAAAGCCTTATTCTCCTGGCAAACCCCTTGAGGAGCTTGAGAGAGAATATGGTATCAGCGATTCTATCAAGCTTGCATCTAATGAAAATCCATTGGGGCCGTCTCCTTTGGCTGTAAAAGCTATCCAGGATGCGATAGGAAAGCTGAACCGTTATCCAGATGGAAGCGGGCATGATCTGGTAAGCAATATTGCTGAAAAGCTTGGCGTTGCAACTGGAAACATTGTTTTAGGAAACGGTTCTGATGAGATTATCGGTATGATTACACGCGCCTTGCTGTGTCCGGGCGATGAGGCAATAATGCCTTATCCTTCATTTCTTATGTACAATATAATGGTATGCTGTGCCGGAGCAACACCAGTCCAGGTTCCATTAAAGTCACTTTGTGTTGATCTGGACGGAATCAGAGACAGAATTTCATCCAGAACGCGCATGATTTTTATATGCAATCCTAATAATCCTACTGGAACCGTTGTATCAAAAAAAGATTTTAAAGACTTTCTTCAAAGCATTCCTGATGGAGTTCTGCTAATAGTGGATGAAGCTTATATTGAATTTGTACGGGATAAAAACTGCGCTAAAAGTATTGATTACCTTGATTCCGGTATTGCATTGGTTACACTTAGAACATTTTCAAAAGCTTATGGCCTGGCTGGCCTCAGAATAGGCTACGGTATTATGCCGCAGGAAATAGCGAGCCTGCTGAACAGAGTCAGGCAGCCTTTTAACGCAAATTCATTGGCACAGGTTGGCGCCGTCGCTGCGCTTGAAGACAAAGCTTTTCTGGAAAAAACCGTATCTCTTGTTCATGAAGAGCTTGATTTTTTATACGAATCCCTTGACAGGATGAATATTAAATATTTTCCGACACAGGCAAACTTTTTTTTAATAGACGTTGGTAAAAATGCTGATGAGGTTTTTGAAAAAATGCTCAGGCAGGGCGTTATTGTTCGTTCAATGACATCATATGGATATCCTGACTATATAAGGATAAATGTCGGTCTCCATGAAGAAAATGTCCGTTTTTTAAATGCTCTTGAAAAGACAGTGCATTAAAGTGAGCTAAAGTGCCTAAAGTATATTAAAGTGCCTAAAGTTATGGTACGCCTTCGGCGTGGCTATATATTTTCAGTGCTTGGTTATAAGTTCAGATAGAAAAAATGAGTTCCGCCCTGGCGGGATTGTATGGTGAAAAAAATTAAAATTGGCAGCGCCAAAGGCGCATTCCTTAACTTTAGGCATTTTAGGCACTTTAACATACTTTAGGCACTTCTTTTTAATTTTAGGCACTTATGTTCATGAAACGTCTTCTCATTACAATAGATGGCCCGGCAGGTGCCGGTAAAACAAGTGTAAGCCGCGAATTGGCTGATCGCCTTAATTACAAATATATTGACACAGGCGCACTTTACAGAGGTGTTGCACTTGAGGCAGGATTTGCAGGAGTAAGCCAGGATGATGATACAGGTCTTGAGAATTTATGCAGCACCCTTAGTTTAAATTTTGTAAAGGATGAAAGAGGGTTGCGCCTTTTGTCTAATAATTCAGATATTACTGATCAAATCAGGACTCCTGAAATATCGATGATGGCGTCGGCGGTTTCAGCAAGGCCGGTGGTAAGAAAATATCTTTTGGATTTGCAAAGGAATCTGGGCAGAGAAAAAGGAGTTGTATTCGAGGGGCGTGACATGGGAACTGTTGTGTTCCCAGATGCCGATAAAAAGTTTTATTTAGATGCATCGCAAAAAGTAAGGGCAATAAGGCGTTATAGAGAATTAGAATCAAAAACTTTCCAGACACTTGAGGACGTTGAAAGAGAAATCAGTCTTCGAGATGAGAATGACGGAAAAAGAGAAGTGGCGCCGATGAAACCGGCTGATGATGCGGTAATAGTAGATTCTACCGATCTTTCTGTTAATGAGGTGGTTGAGATGATGCTGGCCTATATTCTTAAATAGGTAATAGCTCACCACGGATTTTCACGGAATTACACTGAATTATTGTAACTGTTCAGGTTAGGTTCACGGTTGGTTGTCTCGTTCAATTTTTATCGCTTTCTAACCTTGAACCGTGGAACTGTGAACCTGAGTAGTTACACTTATTCATTGTTTATAATTTTCAGTGAAATTCCGTGTCGTTCCGTGGTGAACTTGTAACTTCTCAATAACCTCTGGCAACTTTTTAAAAATTTTTATCGTCATTCTCGCGAAGGCGGGAATCCAGTGCTTTTTCGGATTTTCTGGATTCCCGTTTTCACGGGAATGACGTTTGGTGCCAGAACTTATTGAGAAGTTACGTGAACTTTAATTAAATAGTTGAATGGGTAAAATTAATCGTTGTTTTTTGATAGTTGGTTTGTTATAAAAAAAAGGTTATGCTATTTTTTAAATAGCAGT
>JAIVWD010000354.1:0-2631 GCA_049190315.1 Deltaproteobacteria bacterium
CGTTGAACATCGAATGATGAAATCGCTTCGCTCCGCCAGTTTATAAATTGGCAGAATACCTTATTCAAAATTCGACGTTGGACGTTCGATGTTCGATGTTCATAGTCTTTTAGCTTGATGGCTGTGTCCTGAATATTGGATTGTAATCTGCAGCAATTGCGATGCTTTTAGACCCCTTCGAGGGGGTCTTCATCAAACCACGTTCTATGGGCGTGGCAGGTGATTATCTGAAAGTCGATAGTCGAGTGGTAGAATAGTGCCAAATAGGTCTTTGGGTTTTGACATTTGGCTCTCTTTGTGGTGAAATAAAAAAGATAATTATCGATTAAACGAGCCAAAATGGATATTCAGAGATATTTTGAGATTCTTGAGCTTGACTCAAAAGCTTCGTCAGATGAGGTGAAGCAAGCTTATAGAGATCTGGTTAATGTCTGGCATCCGGACCGTTTTCCTGGAAATCCTCGACTAAAGCAGAAGGCTGAGGAAAAATTAAAGGAGATTAACGAGGCGTATGAGAGGGCACTATCTTTTTTATCTTCAGAAGGAGAATCCGAAAAAACCACATCACAATTTTATTCTAATCGGGAAACTTCCGGGGAAACTTCAGCAGCTTCTCAAATACGTCCATGGCTGCGTTGTTTGGCAAGGAGTATTGATTATCTCCTGTTTGGATTTTTTCTAATATCCATAAATGTTAATCATACACTTTCTAAATTTGATATTCCTATAATCATCTTTCCAGCGTTATTAATATTCATATGGATTTTTGTAGAAGCAGGCTTTTTAAGTATTTTCGGGACAACTCCGGGCAAATGGCTTTTAAGAACCAGAGTGGTTAACATATTTCAACACAAACCTGACTTTTTAAGTGCTCTCAGGCGGAGTCTTTCAGTATGGTGCAATGGTATGGGTGTAGGAATTCCTTTTATCACTCCCATAACAATGATTATTTCCTATTATAAATTAAGAAGAGAAAGACATGCTGTGTGGGACCTTGACGGAGGGTTTTTTGTTAAGCATAGAAAAATTAGTATATCGATGGTCTTATTAGCAGTTTTGTTTTTTATCATAGTTTCTTTTTTAAATACATATAAAATGCAGCGGCTGATAAAGATTGTCGTGCAGGATATAGCAGGCTACAAGCAAGCCATACAGGCCAGACCCGATTATGCGGAAGCCTCCTATAAGAAAGGAGCTGTCTATGCTGAACTTGGGCGCTATGAAGAGGCAATAGAATCCTACAAGCAGGCCATAAGCGACAAGCCCGATTATACGGAAGCCTCCTATAAGTTAGGATCTGTTTATGCTGAACTTGGGCGCTATGAAGAGGCAATAGAATCCTACAAGCAGGTCATACGCAGCAAGCCCGATTATGCGGAAGTTCAATATAGCCTGGGGTTTTCTTATGCAAAACTTCACCTCCATGAAGAGGCAATAAAAGCCCTCAAGCAAGCCATACATGCCAGACCCGATTATGCGGAAGCTCACCATATATTGGGTCTTATGTATTTGATTCCTGGCAACAGAAACGCTGCGCTTGAACAGTATAGAATTCTCAATGGTCTTGACAAAGATCTTGCGGATGAATTGTTTAAATATATTGTAGCCGTTCACGGCTTGAAACTTGAAATTGGAAAATAGAAATTGGGAAGAACAGTACAAAAGCATGAAGGCCAAATTTCCAATTTCTATTTTCTAATTTCAACGTGAACGCTTACAATATATTGAAAGTATATCCCCACTTGACCACTCGACTAATTCCTTACTCGACCAATCCATCACTCATATATTCGCTGTCTTTTTTGTAGAAGTTTTCTCTGCAATTTGCTTATAATTTTTGTCAATAATGTTTCTTCGTTTTTTTCGGTCTTTGCGAAGTAAAGGCCGTAGATGTAGCGTTTGCTTTGAGAATCCTTTTCAACCCTTTTTGCCGATGCCTTTTTTATATGTACCATCAGGTCTTTCTTTTTAGATGGAAATACCAGTTTAACATTTTTCAGATTTTCACTGGATTTAAGGACCACATTCTTTTGAATTTGAACGCTATTGACAAGAGCGCCTTTCAGACTGATGTCGATAACATTCATCTCAATATCGGCGGATTTTTTTTTAAAATGAAGTTTTGTCTCAAGCGGAACTTCTATTCTAAAATGCTCCCTTCTTTGTATTCTTTCAATGGATTCCGGAAACTTTATGCATATTTCGTTACCGATAATCTCCCCGCCTGATGTTCTGAAGATATACTGAAGATTGTCGTTTCCAATGAATTCAAAGCGCATTTCCCAGACCTCAACGTCAGAAACAGCTTCTTTGAAACCTTCAGTATAATCTATAAAAAAGAAGAGAGCATTTTTTCTATACTGTATGCCGGTAACGATAGTTAATTGTTTATAATCCGAACCCAAAAGGTGTATTTGAATGAATATTTTATCTTTTCGCAACTGTTCAAAAATATCGAATTTGTTTTTCCCTTGAATCATTTTACTGAAGTTTCACCGTTTTTTACGAAAATTTAAAAATCATACAATTCTTTTGTGCTCGTCTTTAAAATAGACCGCTATAACCAGCTTTCCGATATTATGCAGTGTTGCCACGGTGAACAGATCTTCAGGATTGCTATAATCAAGTATT
>JAIVWD010000355.1:0-2627 GCA_049190315.1 Deltaproteobacteria bacterium
CAGGATAAGGATTTCCCTGACTCGTTGATATGTCCACAATCAAGCACAATTTAAGAAATTGTTAACTAACTGAATTTACAGGCTGTCCCGCTTTACGTTGGTAGCCATTATCAATTAGCACGCCAAAGGCGTACCACAACTTTAGGCATTTTAGGCACTTTAGCTCACTTTAGGCACTTTTATGGTACCGAATTCATTAGGCATAAAATGGAAATTTCTATATTATAGACTTTTAGGAGGTAAGGCTTGTCAAACAAAATTCAGCTTACGATCAACGGAAAAGTAACTGCAGTAAAACCTGATACCACTATCTTACAGGCAGCAGAAGAATCAGGGATAAAGATACCAACCCTTTGCTATCAAGAACACCTCAAGCCATTGGGACGATGCCGTTTATGCATAGTTGAAATTGAAGGGCAGGATCGTATGGTTACATCGTGTGTCGCAAAGGTCAAAGAAGGAATGGTTATAGATACCAATTCGGAACGGGTCCGCCAGGCCCGTCAAAATAAAATAGAATTGATTCTGTCAAAACACTATGGAGACTGCGTAGCCCCATGCCACCTCACATGCCCGGCAAACGTGGATATCCAGGGATATCTTGCGCTGCTTGCAAACGGTCAATATCTGGAAGCATTAAAACTCGTTAAAGAACGCTGCCCAATGCCCCTGGTAATCGGAAGGATATGTCCCCATCCCTGTGAAACCGAATGCCGGCGCCAAAGAGTTGACGAGCCTGTTTGTATTAACTTTGCAAAGCGTTTTCTTGGTGATTATGAACGAAATAATTATAAAAAATTAATTGTATGCCTCCCCGAACCTTCAGGTTACAGGGTTGCCGTGGTTGGAGGAGGACCGGCCGGGCTCTCCACTGCCTTTTATCTGAGGCAAATGGGCCATGAAGTGACTATATTTGAGGCCATGCCTGAGTTGGGCGGACAATTACGATATGGAATCCCTGATTACCGCCTTCCAAGACACATACTTGATCTTGAAATAGAATCAATCCTGCAGTTAGGGATTGAAGCGAAAACCAATGTGGCCCTGGAAAAAGATTTCACCTTTGACAGCCTGTTTGCAGAAGGTTACAGCGCGATTTTTTTAGGCATCGGGTGTTGGGGTTACCGCAATCTGAGAATACCCGGAGAAGACCTTCGGGGCGTGATTGAAGGCACAAGGTTTTTAACCGATGTTTCACTTGGGGGAAAGGTTGAGCTTAGTGACAAAGTCATTGTTATAGGCGGCGGCAATACCGCAATTGACGCAGCACGAACCGCTCTCCGACTGGGAGCAAAAAATGTCGCCATATACTATCGTCGATCAAGAGTAGAAATGCCGGCTCTTGCAGCAGAGGTTGATGCTGCAGAAGAGGAAGGAATCGAAATGAATATACTTGTTGCTCCTTCACGGCTTATTGGTGAAAACGGCAAGTTAAAACAGATGGAATATATAAGTATGAGGCTTTGCGAAAAAGATTCCAGCGGAAGGTGCAGGCCGGCGCCCATATCTGGTTCAGAAAAAACAGTTGATGCTGATACTGTAATAACTGCTATCGGCCAGGTACCTGAAATGTCTTGTTTGCAGAATGATGAAATTGGCCAAGAGTGCGAAACCACACGCTGGGGAACAATTGTTGCGCACCAGGGAACTCTTCAGACAAATGTAGTAGGGGTCTTTACCGGAGGAGACGTCTTTACCGGCCCCAAGACAGTGGTGTCAGCTTTTAGTGCAGGCAGACGAGCCGCTCACTCCATTGATCTGTTCCTGCGCAAAAAGCCTGTAAAATCTCCTGAAATGCCTTTTAACATAAGCAAAGGGCCCCTTGATAAAGTCGATTTACAAAACTTCGTCGGTTTTGCAAAGAAAGCAAGGGCAAAAATGCCGGAACTTCCTGCCGGCGCCCGGCGCAATAACTTTGAAGAAGTAGATTTGGGGTTTTCAGAAGAAACTGCCGTTCAAGAGGCAAAGAGATGTCTTTCATGCGGATGTATTGATGCCTTTGAATGCGAATTGAGAGAATATGCCACAGAGTATGGGGTAGATATTTCAAACATTGAAATCTGGCAGGAGAAAAAGTTTGAAATAGACGAAACCCATCCTTACATCATAGTTGATCCGAACAAATGCATCAACTGCAGGCGATGCATGCGTAATTGCTCTGAATACCAGTGTTCAGATGCAATCAGGTTAGAACCACTTGAATATGATCAAAAAGGCAAAGCAACATTTTTCGGACCTGTAATCAACGACAATTGTGTTTCATGCGGTTTATGCGTAAGCAACTGTCCCACAGGCGCCCTTATTGAAAAAACAAAGAAACAACCAGGCCCCTTCCATCTTGAAACCACTTCAACCACTTGTTCCGTATGCGGCTGCGGATGTAATTTGATATTAAACTATATCGGCAATGATCTGGTCAAAGTAACATCAGATCTGAAAAAAAAGCCGAATTACGGCCATCTTTGTATTGATGGAAAGTTCAGATATAAAGATACAAATGGAAGAAAAAGGCTGGATAAGCCCCTGATCAAGCAAAAGGGGGGCAAGCAAAACGGGCAATTTATTCCTGTAGAATGGGATGAGGCGATTTCCCATGTTGTTCAGCGGCTCAAAATGCTTCAAAAAAC
>JAIVWD010000356.1:0-2582 GCA_049190315.1 Deltaproteobacteria bacterium
GAGAGGTGATGTTATTGAGCCTGATCGCAGGAAAGCCATAAAACTGAGCATCACATCAGCCGGTCCGGGAGATATTATACTTATAGCCGGCAAGGGGCATGAGACATATCAATTAATTGGTGGTGAAACTTTTCACTTTGATGACAGGGAGGAGGCGAGAGAAGCTCTTAAGTAAAAAAAGTGCCTAAAGTGAGCTAAAGTGCCTAAAATGCCTAAAGTTGAGGAATGCGCCTTTGGCACTGCTAATTTTATTTTTTTTACCATACAACTTTGCTCCCTTTGTTTCTATCTGAACTTATAACCAAGCCCTAAAAATCTATAGCACGCCGAAGGCGTACCATAACTTTAGGCACTTTAGCTCACTTTAGGCACTATTTTTTCTACGTCAAACGTTAGATCATCCGGCCATTCTCTTTCATGACCGTCCATTATCCCCTTCTTGCATGCATCTATAACAACACGGCCATCCTGAAAGACCATATCTCTTCCCGGATCAACATTATTGAAAACCTTCCACAGCATAAGAGAACCGTCCGAAAGATTAATTTCCCTGTCAAAAAGTATAAATATATTAAACATGTCAAGCTCATCCAGCCCGAACAAAATCCCGGCAAAATCTTTCCCGCCTCTTTGTTCTGTCTTTTCCACGGAAATCGCAAGTATGTTATTCAAACAATTTTCTCTTTCCGATATATTATGAAACAGATGTCTGCACTTAACAAAACCAGGCAGCCTGTTTATTACTAAACTTGATAAATCAGCACCAGGCGTCTTTTTTAAGAGTTTCTTGTAGTTTCTTGGCGGTTCGTCCTTGAATCTAATGGTTAGATCAATGCCTATCTTGTTCCCGAAATTCGGCAGGGGAGATGAGTGGTCAAGCACATCCAGAATACCCTTTGTCATGGTAATATCAGAAGTAATATCGAGCCTTGTCACCAATTCTTCTATTACTCTGTCTGGATTCTGAGGATTGATATTTTTGTCGACAACCACAATTGCTTTACAGAAGCTCATCTGGCCCTGTCCCCAGAGCCCGCTCATAACCTTCTGCGCATGCCCTGAATATTCCTTATCAATAGCTATAATAACTATGTTATGAAAAACTCCTTCCCATGGAAACCAGTAATCGCATATTTCAGGCATAACTGTCTGAAGCATCGGCAAAAAAATACGTTCCGTGGCTTTTGCCAGATAGCAGTCTTCCATTGGCGGACGCCCGACAAGTGTGGCATTGTAAATCGGATTTTTTCTATGAGTTATGGCTGTGACATGAAATACCGGATAATTGTCAGCAAGCGAATAGTAACCGGTATGATCGCCAAACGGACCTTCCAGCCTGAGTTCATCAGGATCAACATAACCCTCAAGTACAAATTCAGCTTCAGAAGGCACTTCCATGTCTATTGTTAAGCATTTTGTCATTAATACAGGCTTCTGACGAATAAAACCTGCCAGCAGCATTTCATCCACCCCTCTTGGCATTGGAGCTGTTGCTGCATAGATGGAAGCAGGATCAGCGCCTATGGCTACAGCAACGGGCATTCTTTTGCCTGTGCTCCGGTATTCATTAAAATAATGCGAGCCATCTTTATGAATGTGCCAGTGCATGCCTGTTGAAGTTTTGTCAAAGATCTGCATTCTGTACATTCCAACATTACGCTTGCCGGTAACAAGGCTTTTTGTAAACACCATCGGCAGAGTAATAAACGGACCTGCATCCTTTGGCCAGCAGTGGAGTACAGGAAGTTTCGACAGATCAACATCGCCGCCTTTATGAACAATCTCCTGACACGGCGGAATTTTTGATCTGCATGAACGGGGAAAGAATTTTGTAAAATTAATCGCCATGGGAATGATATTCAATGCCTCCTTTAAACTTCTTGGAGGATTAATATCTATATACTTTTTTATCCTCTCGCTCAGTCTGTCGAGATGGTCTACCCCAAGGGCCATACAAATCCTGCGAGAACTTCCGAATATATTTGTAGCAACAGGAAATGATGAACCCTCTACCTGCTCAAAGAACAGAGCTTTCCCTCCATACGGGCTTTTTGACTCTTGATCTGTAATTTTACTTATTTCAAGGCGCGGGGAAACCTCATGCCGTATGTATTTAAGCTCCCCGGCCCTATCCAGAGTATCTAAAAAATCTTTTAAGTTTTTATACAATTCCAGTTCCTTTTGAGGTCATTCATTATTTCAGCTTCATTTCTTAACGATACAGCCATTGATGGCGCATAGAACTCCACCTGGCTTTATCCGCCCCTTTTTTACCTTTCTTACTTCCTGATTGTCCGCTTATAGGTTTTGCTTAAATCAGCAAAAGCGCCCTGCCACTGAAATCGATAACGATTTAGATAACTATTTCGTAAGCGTTCACGGAACGTCGAAATTGGAAATTAGTCCTTCATGCTTTTGTACTGTTCTTCCCAATTTCCAATTTCTATTTTCCAATTTCAAGTTTCAAGCCGTGAACGGCTACACTATTTCGCTGAACCGTGAATGCTACTCATTTTCCGGATATTTATAAACGTTCAAACCAATTATAACATCAGTGCCCTCGATTTTCTGGTTGCCACGTG
>JAIVWD010000357.1:0-2188 GCA_049190315.1 Deltaproteobacteria bacterium
AGAGAGGCAGGAAGGACAACCTTTAAAATAGTCTCCAAATGTGTTGCACCCAATGCCAAAGAGGCTTCTCTAAGAGAATTCGGAACGCTGTGAATTGCATCCTCAGAAATACTGCAAATAGTAGGGATAGACATGAAAGCCAGCATTAATGACGCGTTAAAAAGGTTCAATCCGGTTGGGATATTAAAAACATTCTGCAAAAAAGGCGCTACAAGAACCATCCCGAAAAAACCAATAACAACGGATGGAAGCGCCGCTAAAAGCTCAACCATGGGCTTGATAATCTCGCTGACTTTTTTTGATGCTATCTCTGCGATATAGATTGCCGTGAGTATCCCTAATGGAATTGATATTAAGGCGGAAAACAAAGTAACTGCCAATGATGCTACAATAAGTGACAAAATTCCAAAATCAGGGGGTTCTGATGTGGGGTACCAGTATTTCCCGAAAATAAAATCTTTAACAGAAACCTCATCAAAAATTGGGATTCCTTCCATGAAAAGAAATATCATAATCATGAAAAGCATCACTATTGAAGCTGATGCTACAACAAAAAAAAGTGTGTGCATTGTCCGCTCGGTAATCTGACGAGTATTTGCCATCTCGATTTCCCTGATTTTCTGATTTGTAATAGTTCAGCTATTTTTTTGACAGGATAAACAGGATTGACATGATAGTTTTTTCATCCTGTTGACCTCTTGTAACTTCTCAAAAAGTTCGGGCAATATTCGGAATTACAGCCGTAGGGGCGGGTTTACCCCGCCCGAATCGACTCGGCAGGCGGCGTAAAGCCGCCCCTACGAGAGATTTCTCATCACGACCAACTCATTGACAAAACAGGGTAGATGCTATCGTTCAATCTTGATCGCTCTCTAACCGTGAACCGTGAACCGTAAACTTATTGTTAATATAAACGGACATAACCGCTGGCGGCAACGTGGTTTTGGCCCTTTTGGGGGTTAATAACATAATTAATAAAGTCAAGCGTTTCGCCTTTTGGCCAGCCATTTGTAAACATGAAGAGAGGTCTGCTTATTGGAAATGACCCGTTCAAAGTTGTCTCTTCTGTTCCTTCTATTCCATTTACTTTAAGTGCCTTTACGCCTGGGGATAAATAACCAATTCCAATATATCCGATAGCATATTTATTGTTCGAAACAGCCTGAACTATTGCTCCGTTAGAAGCCATGACCTGAGCTCTGGGTGTAATTCTTTCTTTTTTCATTACTTTCTTTTCCCATGTCTCAAAAGTACCGGAAGAAGTATCGCGAGAGTTAATAACAATCTGCAAGTCAGGCCCTCCCACCTCTTTCCAGTTCTTTATCTCGCCTTTATATATGGCTTTAAGCTGATCAAGAGTAAGGTTGTTAATATTATTGCTGGGATGCACGACAGGAATGATGCTGTCATAGGCTATGGCAAAAGCAACCGGAAACACATTTTTCTCAACTGCCAACTTTATCTCTTTATCCTTGATAAATCGTGATGCAGTTGCAATATCGGTGCTCCCATCGATAAGCGCTTTGATCCCATTGCTTGATCCGCCGCCGGAAAGAGAAATCTTAACATCAGGATTCTCTTTCATGTAAGCTTCCACCGTTTTCAGTGCAATCGGCAAAACCGTGGTTGAACCCTTAATTACAAGATTTCCCGCCTGTGCAGAATTTGTCGCAATAAAAAACAAGCCGGCAATCGCCATTACAATAATAGAGTTTATCTTCTTCATATTTCCTCCCATCTTTTTAATATTTTGTAACAATTTAGCTTTATGAAGTAAAAACCGGCAGTGCGTGAGCTTCAGGTGTAATCAAATTCAAAACAGGAAACTGTTTGAGCGTATTAGATATCGTTAAGAAAGAATCCGGTATAAAATGTCGTTTTTTGCATGGCTGTTTGCTCAATTACCATAATTTCTTTATAGTTATGGCTGATTCTTTCTTTACGATATCTTATGTGTGAGTTTTTCATGGTTTGAATTTGATTACACCTGAAGCGGTTATATTTCAAAGTACTAACGTATTATAATTTTATTATAAAGCTCAATTGTTAGTTTATTGTTAGAATATAATAAGATTGTCGTTAGGGCTCGGTCAAAAATAACTTGGTAGAATTTGCGCCCGAATTTGCCGTAGATTTAATCGATCTGATTGAGCAAAACCGCAGGAATAGCGAGCTATTTCGAGGACTT